>DAOUUS010000103.1 GCA_030668065.1 Candidatus Methanophagales archaeon | reverse complement strand
TCAAAGAACGTATTCTCAAATATTTTGATGAGCTAAATCAAATGCCCGTGGTTTTCAAATGGAAATATAAAATGGACGAAATTCCTGGAGGGGTGGTGTCGAATGTTTATTGATGTGATAATTAAGAAACACTACACTAGTCGTTGAACCTTCGGGTTATATCAGGTTTGAATATGGATGGGCAAAGTATTTCTTTATATTTATGCTGATATTAGCAGCGATTATATCATGGATGAATCTAAAAGGTAAGTTTATGAGTGGAAATTTGAGATTGGCAAAAAAGTTTTATGATCAAGGTCACGTTTTTACTATGAAGGGAGATCTGGATGCAGCCATATCTAATTACAAAATGGCTGTGAATATGGACTCCGATTTTGTTCCTGCGCATAATGCCCTAGGGCATGCTTTTTCTCAAAAGGAAAACTGAATAAATCCATAAAAGAATTTAAAGAGGCGATAAGGATAGATCCTAAATTTGGTTCCGCCCATTGTAGTCTTGGAGCTGCTCTTGCAGGAGCAGGAAAGATGGATGGAGCGATATTAGAATTTAGAAAAGCTGTGGAGTTGGAGCCCAACAATGTTAATGTACGTGAGGCACTTGAAAGAGCTCTTCAAGAGGTAACTCGAAATGATTTGGAATTTGAGGAAAAATCCGCGGATGAAGTATATTCAAACGAGGAGTATGTGTTTTCAATCAAATGCCCCAAAGGATGGAGGAAAATTAATACCAAATTACCATCAGAGATGCTTGTTCATTTTACCAATCTAAGAGGTGGAAATATTAATCTCGTGGCTGGTCCAACTTATGGAACTCAGGAATCTATTGAAGATCTGGAAGATTTAGTAATACGGAATGTACACGGACTTAATGGTAAAATGAAATCTTTAAAACGCATAAAAGTGGACAATATAGAAGCTATTGAGGCGATATATTCGGCACAGGGTCTTAAAACCAAAAAAGTTGGTTTTGTTAAAGGCAGCATTGAATACATCATAACATGCGGGATAAAACCCGATCTATTTGATGAATATGAACCAATATTTGATGAATGCATACAATCATTTAAATTCAAGAGACATGACCTAGAAGTTCAATTATCAGAAAAAAAAGATAAGGGGATTAAATCACAATGGGACCCTGCCTATGGATAACGTGGATGCTAACAGGGAGAGCCCGCTTTTTCAAAGCGGTGTGGCAATGTCGGGGCTTAGTTATTTATACGACACAAGTCCGATTCTTGAGAGGTGCAAAGAACATCCCCAAAGGGAAAGAGGAAATAAGATAAGGTGTGAAACTAAAAAATAGAAGGTAGAACTGTCTTAGCACCCGCAGCAATCGTTATCGCGATTGTGCACTCGGGCTTGGTGCTTTGTCGTATAATAGGCATGAGAAAGGAGAAGAAGTGGTAGAAATGGGGAAAGTAGAGAATTTGGTAATATATGTGAATAGTGGAATGGACAACCCGAAGAACCAATATGCAAGTTATGTCATTGCATTTGCAGCGAAACAAGCAGGTGTCCCAACAGTAACAGTATTTTATGGACCGAACGGTGTTGAAGTGACGAAGAAAGGTAACTTGGCAACTTTAGCAATACCAGACGAAGTGAAAACGTTAATTGCAGGGCAGTTTGAAGGTTTGAAGCCGGAAGACTTTCCAGACAACCTTGAGCAGTTAGCAATGTTTGAAAAAGACGAGCGGGGTGTGAACATCTATTCGTGTGGGACTTTCAACGTTATAGACGGTTTTGCAGCGTCTATTGACGACAAAACGAACATCGAAGACTTCGTAACGCCTGTGAAGGTGCCAGACGCAATAGGTGTAGCGCTAAACGCAGACAAAATACTGTGGTTGTGAAAACAAGTACAAAAAACAAAAAAATGGGGTAATAAAAACCCCTACATATCTTTTTGTACCAAGTGAAAAGAATTTTAGAGTGAAAAAAGGATGTTTAAGGTGATAAAATGGTTAGAATATGTGAAAAGGCAGTATACAGCTCACGGATGCCCCGGAATTTATTTGAGTATGGCATGGCAAGGGCTCTGCATATAAAAGGAGGGAACATATGAAAAAGAAACCCATAACGGGCTTAATAGCCATAGTAGCAATCGTAGCGGTTTTGATATTTGCGGGGTGCATTGATGATAAACCACCGACACCCGTATCCACCCCCACGGCGAGTGCCACTCCTCCTACAAAAACAACCTTTACGCCAACCCCATTACCTGCATTGACACCCACTTCAACGCCAACTGAGTCCAGTCTGGAAGGCCGCCTCTGGACGCTTACCAATTTCATCGCAGAGAGTCAGGGTAATGTGCGTTCCCCCATCTCAGGGACTACAATCACTGCCCACTTTGAGGATGGGCTGATCAGCGGTACGGCGGGGTGTAACCAGTACTCGGGATCATATACTACTGCTGATAAGATTGTCCTCAACGAGATGTCATGGACTGAAATGCTCTGTATGGACCCGGAAGGTGTAATGCCGCAGGAGACACAATACCTCGAAATACTGCGTGACGTAACGACATTTACAATAGAGGAGAACCAACTTACCCTCAGCACAGAAGACGGGCGGGCACTGGTGTACCATACGAAGTTAGCTAACGTAAAAGATATTGAAATTATGCTGCTTGAATCATTTCCCGTTCAGATAAAAGTTGTTGCAAAAGGCGAGTATCCCGATAGTAGTACGAAAGTAGACGAAATTACGACAAGACGTGAAGGAAATACATTCTTCGTCACCCTAGCAGCATCAAGACCCGCTGACGTAATGTGTGCACAGGTAATTACGCCATTTGAGGAAGTTATCGCATTGGATGTGGTTGGGCTGAAAGCAGGCGTTTACACTGTAGATGTTAATGGGGTAAGAGATACGTTTGAATTACAAATATAACAGTTTCGAAAACTAAAATCTAATGAGAACTAAGATAAAGAGGGACAGAGAATACTCGATCACCAGGGATGCCTTTTGCAATTCATTCGGGTGTGGTCTGTGACTTTAATCACCTACAAACCATAAGCTTCACAAAATAGTTCCAATCAACCGCTTCGCCCACTTCAACTTCTTCTTCTTTCTCGCGCTAACCTCGGTATCCTCGAAATCAAAACCCAAACGCACTATTTCCATAGCTCCGAACTCCTTCGCAAGAAAGACACACCTGTCACCATCCGTAAACCCGCCGAAGTTGTAAACTTTAGGAATGGGCTTGCTCTGCGTTGTGCAGATCACGTCCCCGCTTAACGCTGGTAAAACGGTTCTCAGCATCTCTATGTTGTCCCCGTGCGCATGCACAACAATTACCGCGCCGAGCCGGTTCGCATATAATATATCCGCAACATTACCATCAAGGTCGGTAACCACAATATGCGGTATAATGCCTTTATGCAAAAGTACAGAAGTAGCCCCATCTGCTGCTATTACAACACGAGAAGCAGTAAAAATAGCCTGTTCCTTTATATCGCTCACCAAACAGGGTGCATTGCCACATATTATCACCGCTTTACCCTTTATAAGCCGTTCTATCTCTTGCTCTACGTGCTCGCTTTTATTATCGCTGCGGCTCAGTATTTCAGCCGCGATCCTTGCTGCCTCTTCATCTTTTGCCCTATCAAATCCAAAATCCGCTAATATCTCCTCGTATGTTGGCTCCCAATCGCGATATTGCATATTATTAAGCAGGAAGGAATAGTTTATCAATGAAGTATATTATATATCCTCTGCATTGTTTTTGTGATGAAGTAGTAGTAGTGTGAGGTATTATAAATCTAATAGCGCGAATGGGGCAAGAGGGAACAGGAAGCGGAACAGAGCACAAATCGAAAGAGAAGGCGATACAAGTAATCTTCGGCTGTGGGAGTATAGGCTCTGCGATTGCGAAAGAGTTGGAAGGGCGCGGACTTGATATTGTTATAGTGGATAGCGATGAGAAGAAAGTAGAACTACTGAAAGAAGAAGATTTAATTGCATTTGCAGGCGACATACGCGATCCCGATGTGATTGACGTGGTGAAGACAGAGGGCAATCCAGAAGTAGTTTTTATCCTGAGCAGTGACGGCAAAGCGAACAGGAAAGCGGTGACGAATATTAAGGAGGTGCTCCCAGATGCCCAATTAGCAGTACGAGCGATTGGCCCCGTGGACAAAGAAGCGTTGAAAGAGTTAGACGTTGATGTAATCCTGGCTATCCCTGATATAACCGCGAGAGCTGCGATGGATTATCTGGAGCGGATGAAGTTCCGGCGTAAAGCAAAAGGATTGACTTCGATGCTAGAAGCGATAAAGGTGCGGGGGGATGGCAAAGGTAAATTAGGAATTGTGATTCATGACAGCCCGGACCCGGATGCGATAGCTTCTGCCCTTGCACTGCAGCACATAGCAAGAACTGTGGGTGTATCTGCAGATATATTGTACCGAGGCGAGATAGGGCATCATGAGAATCGCGCGTTTGTGAACATCTTGGGGATAGAGATGCGGAGAATAGAAGGTGAGGATGCCTTTAAGGATTATGATAAGCTGGCACTGGTAGATGCAGCCATTCCCGGAGCAAACAACCCGTTACCACCGGGCAGTAAAGTAAATATCATCATAGACCATCATGCAGTGAATAATGGAAAAGTAGATGCTGATTTTATGGATATACGAACAGATAATGGCGCGACATCAACGATAATGATGCGCTATCTGCAGGAATTAGATATGCCTGCGGATAAGGTGCTGGCAACTGCTCTTTTGCATGGAATAAGAACCGATACGGCTGGATTTAGGCGAGAGACGCATACATCCGATTTCTCGGCCGCGGCATTTCTGCACGTAACCGCGGGTAAAGACCTTTTAGATCAGATAGAGACGCCGCCGATGTCCACCGAGATGCTGAACGTGATAGGTGGTGCGATACAACATAAAAAGATAAAAGGTAGTTATTTAATCACAAACGTGGGAAACGTGGCAAATCGGGATGCAATACCGCTGGCGGCGGATTATTTGCTTAGACTTGAAGGTATCACAACAGTTGTAGTGATAGGGCTATGTGAGGATAAGATCTGCGTATCTGGCAGGAGTAAGGACATAAGGGTGAATATAGGGGATGCGTTTGTCCGTGCGTTTGGTTCTACGGGTTCTGCAGGTGGACATGCCACGATGGCTGCAGCACAGTTACCTCTGGGCGTTTTTAGTGGTGTAAAGGATAAAGATACGGTAATGCAACTCGCGGAGGATGCGGTATCAAGACGTTTCCTATCGGTGATGAAGGAAGGGGAAAGCGATTAATAGGCATATATGCCTTTTACAAGTAGTTATACTAAAATGCATCCATTTTTTGTGACTTTTATATACCCGCTCTGCATTATAACCCTATATAAAAAAAGGCGAAACATTTCAATGGGTTAGTATCTCAGAGACAGAGTATGAACAATTAAAGCTTGCTGAGCGGAAAGTCAAGTCTGCTAAAGTGCTGAAACGGATTCAAGCGTTTAAACTCATCTATCTTGGTTGGAAATACTCAGCTATTGCGAAATTCTTGTCGGTTACGAACAATACCATCACCAACTGGATAAACATTTATCGCGAGGGCGGAATCGAAGCGTTACTTCCGCTTCATTATACGGGCGGACAAGCAATGTTAAGCGAAGAGCACCATAGTTTCACACATAACTCCTTATATTGTGAGCCACTATAATGTATTATGCAACAAAAAGTGGTTAAAGTTTCCACACGGATGAATAGCTGCCCCCTTTGCGCGTGAAGCTAGTTAAGAAATACAACAAGAATAACCGGCATATTATAACACTGAATGGTGAATTTTGGGTCAGAGAACGAGTTTTGCGATGCCGTAACCGAGAATGCCCCGGGCATGCTATATCCTTCAGGGCAGAAGAGTTTCAAGCGGCTATTATCCCATATATGATATTTGGGCTGGATGTCATTCTGCATATAGGAACTCTGAGATACGAACTGGAGCGGCGTTTTCGTGCGTAATACCGAACGTGGTGTGCTGAACAACGAAT
>DAOUUS010000097.1 GCA_030668065.1 Candidatus Methanophagales archaeon | reverse complement strand
TACTGGGCCGCAACGCAAGTGAAGGGATTGAGCCCCGAAATATTTATCATCCCGGAGGCCGACGTTGTCGTTTTGACGGAAGGCAGTACTCTCATCGCCAATAGTCCTATTAGGACATGGCAAGGCGATGCGAGCCCGGCGGGGTCTGAGACCGTGGCACGGTATCAAACGGATATTATGGGAACTCGGGAGGCCCAGAGTGTTCTCCTTACTGGAGTATGTGCTGTCAAGCCTATAAACGGTAAGATAGCACAGACGACACTCTGGGAGTCGGACCAGTTCATAGTACCGGTGAAGCAGGGTAATGCCTGTAGAGGGATGGGACTGGCAGGAGCGCGATGGACCGGCAGGGACACACCCTCCATACTCAGAGATGGGCAAGGGGTGTCAACAAAACTGTGGTTCATAACTCTACGAGAACGTAGAGGATGTACTCCTAGCCGGATGAGGGAAAACTTCAAGTCCTGTTCTGTGAGGGGGCTCATAGCAACCTTGGGGCTATTACCTCAAAAAAAGGTGTGCTATGGGCTCTACTCGACAAAAAGTTTGGTAGCTGCTACATTCGTGATTCCGTTAATCTTCTCGCTGATGGTAGTGCCTGCTGTTGCGTTAGAAAAAGTTGAATGGCTTTGCGGCAAGAAGGGGAAAGATCCGGAGCTGAAATACATGAGAGTCTTGGCACCACGTTCAGTGAGTGGCGAGTTTGGGATACAAGAAATCCAGAGACTGGTGATATTCGCTGCTTTCCGCTGACCAAAAACATCGGATTGCCGGATGCCGAGTTAGTGACGTGCAGTTGTGACTTTGATCGATTGGATGGTGCTATATGTCTGTTAGGTATTTCGGCGGACGGAACGGTATGTGGTGGAAGGATCTTGGCGAAAGACTGCAGTAACATAAAACATGCTACATGTACAGAACTGGGGGGCACAAGGGAAACGACAGGGGAAGTGAGTAATGTAGTAGAAGAAATGAAAACAACGGCAAAGCCAACCGATTTACGCGAGCAATACCACGCTTTGTTAGCAGAGACAATGCCAACGACAGAGCCAACAGCAAAGCCAACAGCAAGGCCTACCACGACAAAGCCAACAGCAAGGCCAACACCAAAAAGCATAGAACCGTACGATTATACGCACTCGCCCGGTTTTGAATCCGTGTTTGCTATTGCAGGTCTGTTAGTGGTTGCTTATCTCGTGCGAAGGAGAAGATAATCCAATCAAAAAACTGAGTTATCTGCGAAGGTTTTGTTTTTTTTTCTCTTGAGCCTCGTAGCATAATCAGCCAGTGACTTAGCATGTCTGCTTAGAGTTGGCAGCGAAGCATTGTGACCCAAATTTTCTAAAAGTTTGTGAGATAGATGCACCGATCAAGTAGGAACAGGCGAAGGTAATTTCATGCGAAAGACGCCACGCGGATTGCCGAAATGGTTTGGACCTCGAAGCAATCTGTTGGAGGTTGTGTGGGAGTTATTCCTTACATTGGGGTAACGCCAAAGGAGAGCCGTATACGTGAGATCCATACGTACGGTTCGATGTGGGAACGGCGGTTGAAACCACTTCATACTCTGCTGGGTGGGTTCTTAACAAGTGTCTTTTTAGATAATCAAGATGAAATTAAAACCCTGAAAATGATTTGGATTTGAAAGGCGTGATAGAATGGATACGAAGGTATGCGAAGAAGGAGGGATGATAAAATGTATGAGGAAGAGAAAACAAAAGAGCTTGAAGAAATTGGGGAAATAATGGATATGAGCGTGGAAAAGAATAAAGAACTTCTAAAAAAGCTCGATGAGATCCAGAAAGCAAAATGCCTTGTGGGTAATGATATCTGCAATTTATTGCGGGGTATATAACATCTTATGAAACATAATATTTAGTTCTGAAATATAATTAAATTTGAACAATGAATGAGATAAGTACGAATACACGCAATTTAATCCGCAAGTTTTGTAGAAAACTCACGTTAGAATACCCAAAAGATGAGTTCGATATTAAGAGCGATTTTAGATGCTATATGAGGGACTATGTACCGGACGATATTGACATTGACAGGTCTAAAGGAGATTCTTTCGTTTTATATGGCGAATATTATAGGCTTTACCTCGATGTACTCAATGAATTGAGAAGTGAACCAGCTCTAGAATACTTAAAAGAAAGTGAATTAGAAAACGCTCTTTGGCATTTTACCTGTGAAATAATATCGGGATATTCTGTTTACAAAAACACAGGTAAACTAAACGGGAAAATCAATGCGTTTTTATCGGATATATTGAGACCTTTAGAGGAGTATGAAGTTTTGGTCCCAATCTTGTATTTAGACGCGAAGGATTCTGAGATTGAGATAGGTGATGTTGTTGTAAAGAAATTTGACGAGATTGCCCTCGAAGAGTGGGGGATACGAAAAAACACAATAATATTTGAAGACATTGTAAACAAAACCATGGCCATCATTCCAGAAAAAGGCAATAATCCAAAATTAGTTTGTGACCGCGCAAGAAGAAAAGCTGATTTTGTCATTCGGATTTTACAAGTTTCGATTTCAACAAACACTTTAACATCTGATAAGAGTACGCTCTTCAAGCAAGATGAAATTATCTGTTACAGGAAAAAAGATACTCCTTCGTCTGTTGGTGTCCTGTGGAAAAGAGGATATAAACCGTTTCCTACAGATATCACTGAAGATCTGGAAGAAAGCATAAATGAGTTTCTTAGTAGCGTCCCATGGATATTAGAAGAAGAAAAACCTCCTCTAAAACTCAGAAAGCGATTTAGATGGGCTTTAGCATGGATTGGACGAAGTATTGAAGAAGAAAACCCGGATATAAAAATCATCTATTTATCAACGGCATTAGAAGCAATATTGACAACAATCTCAGATGAGGAGAAAGGGAAGACATTGGCATATCGTATGCTTTTGTTAAATTTTCACGTTGAGAAGCCATTCACAGATCCTGTCAAAGTTCTGTTGATTTATGAGCTGAGGTCGAAAATCGTTCATGGTAGTGAAATGGGAATCGCGAGTCATCATGAATATCTTATTATGAAGCAAGTGGCGATTGAAACATTACGTTATTCCCTTGAGATAGTGCGAAAAGAAGGATTGAGGAAACATGACAAATTTATTAAAGCTATAGAATCTTATAAAGAACGTGAAAAAGTACTGGATTGGCTTGAAGAACAAGGTGACAAAAAATCATTGAAGATAAGGGACCAGATGAAACAAAATCGGGTACAGCAAGCCTCATAGTAATTCCTAAACCATAAACCTTCAGCGGATGCCATAGAATTCATTCGAGAAAGGCATCTCGCAGATAGTCTAAAAACATGGATGGCACATATTCGCTAAACCTGTTATAGTTTATTTATACAATGAAAACCCTTTCTTTTAAAAAAGAAAGCTTTACCAACGAAATAATAGGCAATATATACAATGAAAACCCGTAAAAATCTTGAACTGTGGGAAAAAGGAGCACTTGTGGGTGGGCTGGTTGGAGTGATCGGTACGCTTGTCACATACGTGACAGGCGATATTAGTTTTATTTCAATTCCCGTAGTGCTTTCGTTCTCTATATTTGGTGCAGGATTGCTATTTTTATCTCACCTTTTTGAGTTCCTCGCCGTAGTTACATTCTATGCTTTGATCGGCGCAATAGTGGGTTATTTAGTGAGCAGGAGGAAATAATGAAGAACTTATTAGTACCTTGCTTAGTCGTATTGGTTTTATTTTTGGTGACACCCTCAGTAAATGCAGAAGCTGCGAGCAGCATTACGCTGGATTTTACTCAGTTTACAGACCAATTAGAGATAGCCACACAATTAGAAAAACCGTCATATGGTATTGCAACCACGAAGTCCGAAGAACCAACGGAATTCACATCTATGACTATAAGAGTAGTTAAAGTCGAAGATGATGCGGAACTAACCTGTTTCGAGTTGAATGAAACCTTTTTTGGTGATACTTCAATACCTTTAGATTCTGGGACCTACAAGGTCTATACACAACTGGCGGGTGACGATACTGTTTTAGAATATAACAATAACAGCGAGGGTTATGTAGTCACTTCAGAGAGCCAAATTGTAATACCGATGGTGTACTCACCTTCTGAAGGTTATATATTAGACGTACCATGGCGAATAGAAAAATCGGAAGTGTATATCCCGATTCTGGCTGTGGCTGACGACTGGGCTACTTATGCCGACATAAACAACATTTATGTTTATGACCACAATAACGGTGATAGCTTTGTCGCATCCACAAATTGGGATGCGCCGCAAACGATAGACCGTAGCAACATACCCTTTTTCTATTTGTTTAACATAAACAAGACTTTATTTGCTCAGGTTGACGGTGCAATATCTTTAAAAATCAAATTCGACCTACATTGGTCGTCAGATAATTGGGAAGGACCCTTAAATGTACGAATAGCTCAGGACGATATACCTAAAGTAATAGATTGGTACTGTGGCGACACGCATCTACATACCAATTACACAAGCAATGTGTACGAATACGGGGCACCAATTTATGCAACAAGGGCTGCTAATACTGCAATGGGTTTGGATTGGATGATAGTTACCGACCATTCGTTTGATTTGTACCCTGCTAAGTGGGCTATTGAGACTGCTGACTGTGATGCGCATTCTGATGGCTTCTTCAGGATACTACAAGGAGAAGAAGTCTCTTGTTATTTACCCGGAACAGAACCAATCTCATCGCTATACCAATACAACCACCTCTTAGTTTATGGTGCTGATTTTATTCCCGGCGGCGAATGGGAAGATGGCACTGGTTCTGATTATACGCCTGCAGAAGCGATAGCTATTGCAAACAGCCAGGGCGGAGTCACATATTTTGCACATCCGTTTTATGACGACCCTTTTCGTGATCCCTGGCGAGCGGAAGAATATGATCTGCCATTTACAGGCTTACAAATCTGGAACTATGGCTCTGATAGACCCACGCATTTACCGGATGGTCTGGCGAAGTGGAATGAACTCCTCTTACGCGGAAGGCATGTCTATGTAGAAGGCGGTACGGATGCACATGGCGATTTCAATACAATTGCAGGCAAAGTTAAAACTTACGTGTATGTATCGGGCTATTCACCGTGTAGTTTACCACCACGAGCCGAAATCGTTGACGCACTCCGTAACGGCAATTCCGTAATGACCGATGGCCCGGTAGTGATATTCGACATAAACGGGGCGATGGTCGGGAATAACGTTAGCGTAACTAAAGGAACCAATGCTATAATTCGCATACAGTGGAACAGCACACCCGAATTCAGCGGTATCAACAATATCGTTGTGAAGAAAGGTGTGATTAATGGAACAGCGGAGAACATTTTCATGGTAATACAGCCATCAGCAATGGTAAAAAACGCTCTTTGCGATGAGTATGAGTTTACGGTATCACCTAACGAATCATGCTATTACCGTGTGGAGGCATACACAAACACAACGAACGGCAAAGAATACCGTTGTTACACGAATCCGGTCTGGGTGGATGTTCTTGCAGACAGTACTCCGTCTGTGGCAGTTTTCGATACGGACGAGTCAGGCAAGCCCTACCCAAGCATTGCGGGCACGCATAAAGGCACAATCATACCTTCACAAAATATCACCGTCAGCAAACTATACACCTACCCCTGTACCGGCACCGGCGGCCACACAAAGTCTATAAAACTATACGAAAATAGCACTTCAATAGCAAACGGCACCTGGACCGGCTACCCTGCTGATAACATAACCATCACACCTTCGGTAACTTTATTCACGGGGCACACGTATAACTACACAATCGTCACAGGTTCTAATCCGCAAATATTACACGCAGCCAGTAAAGAAGTAACCGGCGGAACGATCACTTGCACCTCGTTCGTGGATGCGAATGGGCGCACTTACAGCAACTGGATACCGGCGATACGATTGGCAGAATAAGATAGACGACTAAAACTGGGTATCACCTTTTTCAGATTAGTAAAACGTAAATGCACGGTTATTATTCGTGAATTAGACAAATACAAATCGCTCTATCGTATCACTATCCCTCTTTCTCGCGCTCCGCCACATGGCTATCTTGTAGTTCAGCACATGCGGGTCCACGAACGCGAAATCCGTCCATGCCGAAGATAGTAGCGGTAGCTCTTTGGTAGAAAAAGCGGGAATACCATATTCCCGGAACTTCTGGGTAGCGAAATGCGACATCTCCTTACCATATATCACAGCAGCAACACCTTTATTC
>DAOUUS010000075.1 GCA_030668065.1 Candidatus Methanophagales archaeon | reverse complement strand
CGGACCCCGTATAGACTGTGCGTGTTGGCAATGAACTACTTAGCATTCGCAGGGATACCCCATCTCCTGCTTCATTGCTTCCCATTTATCGTCTGAGATTCTGAATGTTACTCCTTTCCGCTCCGTCTTCTTCGAGTCCAATATGTCGCCTACGTGTAGCACAACCATTACCGTTAACAGCATCGCTCCGATTATACGCTGAGGTTCTATCGCTACGTGCCCGCTCATCAGAAATAGGTAGTTATCTACCGCTGCAACTAATCCTCCGATTGCAAATACCGACAAGAAACCCGCACTCATCCAGCCTAGTTCCCCTTTTTTAAAGAGTATAAACGGCGAGGATAGAATCAAACCCGCGGCAAGAACTTTAAAAACGAGGAAACCCATCGGCCCACACATGTAAATGATTTCACGTAATAGTGGATTGGATTCCGCGCTTATACCGTATTTCCCTATCATGAGCACTGCTGTAACTCCATCTAGCAGTCCAAAAGTTAAAACCCCCGCTGCAAATAGCGCTACATGTATATGCCACCATGACTTACATATTTCGTCTCTTTTAATGCTTCTCATGTTATAAATATTCAAGAATATTGCATTAAAGTCATTCCATTATGTACAGAATTTTACTAAGTATTTCCAAAAAAAAATGCGGATGTCTTTAATTTAAGTTTCGACATTATGAAAAAAAATGTCGCTGCAATGTTGGGGTGTAGTGGAAAAGTATATATGGGGGCAGAAGGGTTACGTGAAGGCTGATACAGTAGCTGTGGTTGTGGTAGATGCAGAAAAAGAAAACTTAGAGCGCACAAGACCTGGTACATAAAGCGTTATAACAAACTTTTTGGAGGGCGTAATCAAAAATTGAAGCGAAAAGCGTTTATAGTCTTGTGATAAAAAGGTAGATTAAGTCATCGGCACTCGTGCTTAAAGGAAGGCCTCGTACTTAAGTACGGGGTATAGTGACTACAAAGCAAGATTCTCCGAGGAGCCCCGCGATGTTATCGTCAAGGTGGTTTTCCAAGAACTCGAAAGAGAAACGAAAGTATCAAGGCTGTGGTTAGACTCGCAAAAATCGCCAAAGTTACGAGAGAAATAATGAAAAACGCATATGGATACCCCGAATCATTGCAGGGTGTAGCGACGGGGGCTTGAGATTAGAAAACAAAAGATTTAAATAAATACTGATTATTAGTCCACCTATGAAAAGCATTTTGAAATGCCCAAAATGTAACCACGAGTTCGAGTATAGCTGGGTACCGGGGGCATCTCTTACAAGTATTCGGTTGGGCAGAATAGATATATGCGATGTCCAAAATGCCATAAGTTTTCTTCGTTCAATGTAAGGGATACAAGAATTAGCGAGAATAAATGAGCGGCGGGCCCCCGCGAAGAGTAAAATCGCCGTGACTGTTAGCTCGTCTTAAAGAACGCTTAAGGAGTTATTAGAGGCATGCCTTTGGGTAAACTTATTTATTGAGAGTTCCCTTATACTTTATATACGATAACAAACGGTAAAAACATGGTACCAGAAATAGAGAGTTTGATTCATAATGAATATTTCCTGTTCGTCTTAATATTTGGCTGCGCCCTTATTATTGCCCAAATGGTTCATCATGTCCTGATAAACTACGTCCGGGCGCTTACCCGGCAAACAGAGACTGAGATTGATGACACCATCCTGGAAATATTGATAAGACCGGTGTATGTTTATATCATAGTTGGAGGTCTTTATTTCGCTTTTCAATCGCTATCCCTGCTCGATCCCTATGCCAAGTATATAGACGACATATTCTTTGTCTGCTCTGTTTTGTTAGCGGCTTTAGTAGTATCCCAGATTGCACGGGTGCTGTTAGAAGCAGGGTTAAAGGTGCAGGAGCGATTTGAGAAGATGCCGGAATTGATGAGCTACGTAATAACCATTTTGGTTTATATATTAGCGTTTTTGGTGATTATGTACTACTTCGATATAAAATTAACACCTTTAATCGCGGCTTATGGGCTAGGCGGTTTAGCAGTAGCACTGGCATTACAGGATACGCTTTCTAATATCTTCTCGGGCTTGCATATTATATCAGACCAACCAATAAATTATGGCGATTTTATCGAGATAGAAGGTGGTCTGTCCGGTTTTGTCGAGGATATAAGCTGGCGATCCACACGGCTGAGAACACTGCCAAATACGCTTGTTATCATACCCAATTCAAAACTAGCGAGCAGTATAATCACGAATTATTCGTTGCCGGTGCTGGAGATGTCGGTGTTAGTGCAATGCGGTGTGGCTTACGACTCGGACCTAGAGGAGGTGGAACGAGTTACGATAGAAGCAGGAAAAGAGGTCCAGGTGGCAGTTCCCGGTGCGGTTACGGATTTTGAACCTGTCGTCCGGTACCATACATTTGGCGATTCGAACATTGAGTTCTCGATTATCCTGCGTGCGAAGGACCCGACGTCTAAATACCTACTCACACATGAGTTCATAAAAGCGTTGAAGAAGCGCTACGATGAAGAAGGAATAGAAATCTCATGGCCCGTGCGGAAAATATATCAGGGTGAATAGCTGCAAATGCCACGCAGAACATAGATAATCCACATCAAAACGCGGGTAACACCCTCTTGTAATTGGTTTTTGCTGCAACAACCCCAACTCAGTACAACAAAACTCCATCGGAAACATAGCCGAAAAGCATATGTATTTAAAAGGTTAAGTTTATAGATACCAAAGGGACTACAAAGATGGATAACATATTCCAAGATTTCACCGCGGAAAGCGAGCTCTTCAAGGATAAAGAAGTACTTCATCCCACCTACGACAGTACGTATTTACCACATCGGACGAAGCAAATCAAGACTTTAGCGGCTGCGCTATCACCCGCGCTGAAGGGGGAAAAACCGTCTAATGTATTCATCCACGGGGGGCAAGGGATTGGGAAGACTGCGACAGTAAAATATGTGTGCACGGAGTTAGAGGCGATGTGTAAGAAGATAAGCCGTAAATGTACTATCGTGTATATCAACGGCGAGATCTTTGATACTCAGTATCGCGTTTTTGCCTATCTTGCACGGGTATTCAATAAGCGCGTCCCTATGATTGGTTGGCCAACCGATATGGTATATTCAGAGTTTAAGGCTGCGATAGATACCGAAGAAAGATGCGTGATTGTGATCGTGGATGATGCGGACAAATTGGCGAATAAAGGCGATGAAGCGTTATATATCCTTTCGCGGGTAAACAGCGAGCTAACTAATGCGAAATTAAGTGTGGTCTGTATTTCGGGTGATTCGACTTTTATGGAACTACAGGAACCCGAGGTGCGGTCCGCGTTGTGTGAGAAGGAAATAATATTTCTGCCTTATGATACTTACCAGTTGATAGATATTTTAGAGGATAGGGCGAAAAAGGCGTTCAATGTTTCACAGTTAGGTGATGCGGTGATACCGTTATGTGCGGAATTCGCTGTTCAAGAGCAGGGGGATGTAAGATATGCCCTTGACCTACTAAGAGTGGCAGCAGAAATTGCAGACCGCACGAAATCCAAAAAGCTAACTCAGGAACATGTGAGGCTTGCAAAGGAACAGATAGAAGAACACTGGATTGCAGAAGTGGTAAATACGTTGCCCCTGCAATCAAAAATACTATTGAACGCCATAATAATATTAATTAAAGCAACGGCGAAACGTTATTTATTCAGTGGCGAGGTTTATGCCACGTATCAGAAAATCTGTGCTGAGTTAAGCATAGAAGCATTAACACAACGACGTGTTACCGATTTGATTTCTGAATTGGACATTTTAGGATTGTTAACTGCAAAGGTTATAAACCGAGGCAGATATGGACGTACAAAAGAGATAAGTTTGATTGTGCCCGTGGAGTCTATTCAGTTAGCCTTAACAGGCGAAACTACGCTTGAACCAGCGGCGTCTATTAAAGTGGAATCCGAGAGTGGCATTGTGTGGGGCTAATTTCGGCCCCTCAAGCCCAGAATCGTTTTGTCCTGGTATACCGCCTCTCTTCTTCCAGTATATTACGATAAAACGACACATCGGCATCTTTAGACTTCCGTATTATCTTCGATGCCACTTCCGGACCTACACCTCGTGCTGCAAGCGCAATCACAGCGAGGACGCCATGGGACAGAACCAGATTCGCATTTCGATACACCCTCTTCACTCGCTCTGTATTCTCTGTTCCACTATCGGTGCCGCGCCTCTTCACAAGTTTTAGTTCTTCCTTCTCCCACGGTTTCAATGCCGCAATCAACCTCGAATTGCAGAACGGGCAGACGAGCAAGTCCGCTCCTAATTCTATAATCGTCTTTACACGCAGTACCGAGTCCCATTTCTTGCAATTCACACAGAATAAGATTACACGGTCGTTTAAAATCCTATTCCGCAGCGCATCTATAATTAAGCCCTCGTCCCTGTCCACAGCCAGCATATCTCGCCAACTCAAATACCCGGCGGTTCCAATAGGGCTAGGAGCGGAGAAACATACACTTATCGCGCCCGATTTTATCTTACTCACCACTTCCTCTGTACGCGCTACATCCAGCTTATCCGCGAAAACGTCAATTACCGTCTCTTCGTATATCGGCGTGTCTGAGAATAGTTTTACCAGCTTATCAGCAGAAATCTGTCTTCTGTCAAAAGTCTTTTGCAGCGCGCCGAATCGCTTCGCCACGTTCAACAATTCCCATTTAAACAGAAACGAATTTTTCAGTGTCGTTTTGATTATTACCCGCACGAATTCGGGCTCGATTGAACACAGCGTCAGTTTCAATACTTCTTTCGTTATCTTTCTGCCAGATTTTAGTTTTATCCGGTACGGGTCTATCTCCATGGAGATGTCCGCTCCGATGCGGGCGCCGAGTAACGCGATTAGCACCCGTCCAAACGTTTCGTTCACAAGATGTCCGAAACATGCGTTTAATACCACCTCTGTACCGTCTTTTGCCAGTTCCACGACCATTTCAGTCGCTGTTGGCACTACACACCCCTCCGCAATTTGCTTAGTTATTAGTTCTATAAGCGGCTTAAAAGAACTGGCGGTCATCCCATATTCTTGTTGCAGTTCCTCCGCTAATTTTAACGTCTCGTTTGAGACGATAAAAGCCGCGATTTTAGCGCGTAAATCTCCCACTTCCTGTGCAATGGCAAAAGGCACGGGTATCTCTTCGCCTTCCCAATTTGGTATCTCGCCTACTTTTTTCACCCAGGGTTCTACTTTTATCTGCTCACCATCCTCGTCCACATCAGGGTCCACTATTCGCCACGTCTCGCCCTTCGCAACGAACAACGCACCGGTAGTCGCGAAATTCAGCACGAATCGTTCATCCAGCATGCAGATCAGCTTACCGGTCACTATATCAAACACCTTATATTTCCGCTCGTCCGGGATCATCGAGAGATTCTCATAATAATAGATCCTCGTGCTTTTTGTCTGCCTTAGCAGTTCACCATCTAATCTTACCAACCATTCATCCTCTAATTGCTTTATCACCCGCATCATAGTCTCGAAAGAGACGTTTCTGAATGGGTATGCCTGAGTTATCAAAGCATGAAGTTTATTCAGCGGAACCATGCCAAAATCCAGTAGCACACCGCAAATCTGGTTTGCTAAGACATCCAACGAGCGTTCTTTTAGCTTAATAGCCTCTATTTCGCCGGACTTCGCTCTTCTTGCAATCACTAACGATTCTGCCACGTCGTCTGGAGTAAGAGCAATGATCTTGCCTGAAGACGTTCTTTGGAACGAATGAGAAGCACGACCTACTCTTTGCACCAATCTCGTTACTTCACGTGGCGATGCGTACTGAATCACCATATCAATTGAGCCGATGTCAATTCCGAGTTCCATGGAACTGGTACAAATCAAGCCTTTTATCTCTCCGGTTTTTATTTTTTCCTCGGCTTCTATTCTCATCTCCCGTGACAGCGATCCATGATGAACACCGATTAGCCCAGGTTCAAACTTGTTTATGAGCGCTGCAAGCATCTCCGCTGCTCTACGTGTGTTCACAAAGATCAAGCACGATTTACGCGCTTTTACCACCTTCTTTATGGCTTTTACATGCGCGAACACTGCGGGATCAACGCCTAATTTCTTTGCCGACAACACGTCTTTTTTCGTGCTGCTCGGACTCAAAACAGCTATTTTCATCGCTTTTGTGGAGACAGTGTTCACCACCCGCATTTCTTTATGCCGTGAAAAGAACTTCGCTACTTCTTCCGGGTTGCCTACTGTTGCGGACAAGCATATTCGCTGGAAATCGTCTGCAAGCACTGCTATTCGTTCTAACGCAATCGCAAGCTGTGCGCCTCGTTTACAATTAGCCAATTCATGTACTTCGTCTATTATCACATGCCGCACCGATTTTAGACTCTCCCGCAGCCGTTTACCCAGTAAAATTGCCTGTACCGTTTCTGGTGTTGTGATAAGGACGTCAGGCGGTTTTAATGCTTGTTGCCGTCTTTTATACGCGGTTGTGTCGCCGTGTCTCACCTCTATGTTAATACCGAGTGCTGCGCCCCATTTCTCTAATCGTAGAAGCATGTCACGGTTTAAAGCACGTAACGGCGTGATATAAAGCACGGAAATGCCACTTGCATGTTCTTTCGCCTCTAATATCTGGTGGAACACAGGTAGAATAGCCGCTTCTGTCTTCCCGAAACCCGTGGGTGCTATGAGCAATACGTCATTACCCGCTAAAATGGGTGGGATGCCCAATTCCTGTGGTTCCGTGGGTGACGCAAATCTCGTTTTTAATACCTCTTGAATCTGCGCATTGAGCAAAGAGAATGTGTTCATGGCTTTGACCACTATTTTATTCTATTTCTGCCTGATTCATCAAGCTTCCTCAGCCGTGACTCAACAACCATCTTATGCTTTTCCTTATAAGAATATGAAATCATTAAATAAATTCTCGATCCGCAACCTCCTGCTTTTCTCATTGTGTGTTTGCTCCGCACTGCTTTCATAGTCGTTAGCCAGGTAGCCATGATAGTGTTCTATGCCATCCCCAAGAATGTACAGACTTTACGGACAGAAATGGAAAAGTTTATAAAGAGGGGATACCGGTTATTAGATTAAGCTAAAGGGCGGGGGAAAGAGAAATGGGAAAGTTTAGATATTGGCTCGTATTGGTTTGTTTTGCTGTTACTATGTTGGTATTGGTGGGCACAACGTCGGCGGATACGTGGTATGTGGATGATGACGGTGGCGCGGGGATAAACTTTACGAAGATACAGGATGCGGTGGATG
>DAOUUS010000244.1 GCA_030668065.1 Candidatus Methanophagales archaeon | reverse complement strand
TTTGGTGCCGATGCGCTAAAGAAGAACTAAGTGGGCTAAGCGTAGAGACATATTAAATTCAAGATGTGATGTGGACCGAAATTTATAGACCGAAACGTGTAGAAGAACTCGTAGGGCAGGAAGCAGTAGTGAAACGGTTAAAAGGCTTTGTTGCGGTAAAGACAGTGCCAAATCTATTGCTCTGGGGCCCCAAAGGCACAGGCAAGACGTCTATGGTTTATGCCTTAGCGACCGAGTTATACGATAATTATGCCGAGAACCTCATGTTTGTAGAATGCGCGGACTTCTCAGAACAGCGTAAAAAATGGTTACGAGATGACGATCGGTTCAAACACTTTTACAGCGATAGCAAATCGGCAATGGACATTTTCAAGGGCATGCTGCGTGAATACGCAACGTTATCGCCTATAACTGCGGAGTTCAAGCTATTGGTATTCAACAACGCCGATTTCCTTCCTGTGGATGCACAACAAGCACTGCGAAGAACTATGGAACGAAGCAACAAGACGAGCAGGTTCATCTTCTGCACCACGAAACCCGCAGGTGTGATACCCGCCATAAGGTCACGATGCCTGAACCTTTACTTCCGGTCTCTCGCGAAAAGCGGTGCGCTGGATACACTGCTAAAGGCGATAGCGCAGAAAGAAGGGGTAGAACTATCAGATGGCGGATTACTAATGTTGAAGCGCTATGCGCAAGGCGATGCAGGCGCGGCGATAAACATGTTAGAAGCGGCATCGGCTAGTTCTTCTCAGATTAGTGGTAAAGCGCTAAAAGAAGTAGTGCGAACAGTATTCCGACAAAGGACGGAAGTAGATGCACTGATAGAATCGGTATTCGCGGGCAACTCCAAAGACATAAGAACGGCTTTAGAAAAGCTGATAAAGGATGAGCGGAAAGATGGTCAGAGTTTTATGGTTGTGCTGCACGAAGCGTTGCGAAGGAAGATGAATGCGGCAAGGAGCAACCCGGAATTATTTGCACGACTCATGTTATACGAAAGTGAAACGGATTACGAACTTTGCTATTCTTTAAATAATATGATACACATAGAAGAAATGATGATGAAATGGCATCAACAGCAAAATTCTGGCGGGAGCAAGCAGCCCGGTATAATTTAGAGGGTACACACTGCATGAGTTGTGGTAGTTACTTCTATCCACCTCGTATTATCTGCCCCAAGTGCAGAAGGCACGGAACTATCGAAACGTATAAATTCAAGGGCACGGGCGCGGTGGTCACATTTACGACTGTTCATCAGGCACCGCGAAACCTCAAACGACATATACCGTATACCTTAGCGATTATCGAGCTAGATGAGGGCCCGCGGTTTCTGTCTGAGGTGATATGTGAGCCGGAAGAGATAAGCACGGGAATGCGAGTCCGACCGGTGTTCAGACGAATAGGCGAAGAAGGCGAGAAAGGGATGATCTACTACGGCACGAAATTCGTACCTGCGTAAGTTGTGACCTTTACGGACGGCACTGCGACACAAATGGCGCGAGTAGCGCGCGGAAGTAAAGGCTAAGATTTAATTGATTCGGGGGCAAATCTAAACTTATGAGTGATGCAATGAAGAAGGAAGAGGAGATAAGAATAGCACAAGTCTCTTGTGGCACGATATATGGGAATGTGCAGCACGAGATAGAACGTGCAGCGGATGAGATAGGCGCAGAGATATTTGTGCCTGAGGTTGACCTGGATTACGTGAAAGCGAAAGTGGACGAATTTGGATATGACATGAAAAACAGCATAGGCTTGAGTGTGGCGTTGGCACGTGGATACGCGGTTGCCGAGGGGTTGGTAGATGCTGACGCCGTATTCGTAGCTGGTTGTCACAAATGTCCACGTGGCGCGGTGATAAGGACGGAAATCCGGAAGATAATACAAGAAAAGACGAAATTACCGCTTGTTATGTATCCTTTTTCCGAGCGTACAACCGCAGGCGATCTCTTGACGAGGATGGAAGCGCTCGTTACGATAGTGACACGGAGATGGATACTGGAGCGGAAGGTGCAGGAGGGACTGACTGCGGGTATAGATTCCGGGTCCACGACCACAAAAGCGGTGATCATGCAAGATAACGAGGTGATAGGTGCGACATGGTCACCGTCACGGGCTGTAGTAAAAACGGGCGAGAAAGTGTTTTCGGAGGCGTTAGAGCTTGCAGGTGTGAAACGGTCCGATATAGAAGCTATCGGGACGACAGGTTATGGCCGACACGCATTAGGCGATCACTTCAAAGCGGATTTAGTACAGGAAGAGCTGACCGTGAACTCGAAGGCTGCGATGTATCTTGCGGGAATAGAGAAAGGCGAAGCTATGATAATAGACATCGGTGGCATGGACAATAAGATAATAACGGCAAATGATGGCATACCTGATAATTTCACGATGGGCGGCATATGTGCAGGCGCTTCCGGGCGGTTCTTAGAGATGATAGCACGTAGATTGGATGTGGATGTGGTAGAGATGGGTAAGTTAGCATTAGAAGGCGATTATAATAATGTGAAGACCGACAGCTACTGCATCGTGTTTGGTATCCAGGACCTTGTATCGGCGTTGTCGAGTGGCGCGCGAAGGGAAGATATTGCGGCTGCTGCATGTCATTCGGTAGTAGAACAGGTAAAAGAGCAGTTGTTACAGGAGATAGACCTGAGGCAGCCTGCGATAGAAGTTGGCGGGACAGCACTGGTGGAGGGCGTGCCGGCAGCGATGAACGATGTGCTGGGATTTGATGTGATTGTGCCTAAGTATCCACAGTACATAGGTGCAGTTGGTGGTGCACTGCTCTCTTCGTCATTCCGGTAGAACGAATTCTAAAATCATTTCTG
>DAOUUS010000242.1 GCA_030668065.1 Candidatus Methanophagales archaeon | reverse complement strand
GATAAGGTCGAGATAATCCCTTACATACGCCCCTACGGGCTAGAAGAGGGAACGGTATTCAAAGCAAGGGCGCTTCAGGATGGAGAACCACTCATAAACACAACGGTTTTTGTCGTGAAGTATCGTCTGAGCGATGATCCCGAGGTGCTCAAGAAAGCTGAGGCTATCTATCCGCAGGACTCCTGGATGATGGTGAAAGGACAGGCAAAGACAGATTCAGATGGTGATTTTGTATATACGCTCGATGAACCGGGGGTATGGGCTATTGCGGCCTTTGGTAAGGGTGTGATGGAGCGCAGCATCTTCATGGTACCGGTATTCGAGACTTTCCCGCCCGCGGAGAAAGGGGACTACTCAGCCAGCCCCAAGGCAGATACAACACCTGAGGCACCAGCAGCCGGAATAATCACAACAGTAGGGCTAATTGGACTTATCGCTGTTCTTTTGATACGGAAAAGATCAGGAGAATTCTGATGAAGAGCGGTTTGATACTGGCGATTTTTGTTATTATGGCTGTGAGTCCCGCAGTTGTATCAGGGCATGCCTTAGTCGTAGATTATGGAATTGAGTCGGTCTACATCGAGGCATACTACGGCGGTCTGACGGCTACACCTGTACAGGATGGAGATGTTGAAGTATTTTATCCTGATGGAAAGCTGTATGTAGAGGGTAAGACAGATGAAAACGGCATGTTTAGCTTTGATCCAAAATATGGGAAGGACTGGCTGGTTGTTGTTGAATCAACAGGTCACAGGAATGAGAAGATGGTCAATCTAACCGCCGCCGCGGGTGAAGCTAAAAGTGAATTATCTCTTTATCTCAGGGTCTTTGCGGGTCTGGGGTATATTCTTGGAATTCTTGGTCTTTTTTTATGGTACAAATCTTTTAAGCAAGCTCGGCAATCAAAGGATGAATGATTTGGCATTGAGATGCGTCAGCCTTTCTATTCTTTCACCACCTGCGCATACCTGCTCCCCTTGAAGCAGAACAAACTGGATGTGCCGGATGTATTCAAGCTGTTTGACGTGATGAGATGTTTTGGGTTCAATTGCGACAAACTGCCTTTGTCGCTTGATGAGGCAGTATCGGGATTAACTAAGGTGATAGAGACAGGAGGCGGGCACATACATCTGCACATCCATGAGCACACGCATGACGAAGTAAAGAAATGGCGAGAGAAATATGGGTATCATTAGTACAATGGAAAATACAGATTCCTTAGTCCCAAATCATACACTCGCGTGCTCTGCATGTATCCCCGAAAAAACTGAATATCAAAAACTTCTGAAACTTACCAGGGTAAAAAGCATACTGAGAATCCTTCAGATCTTATCAACCAGGTCTATGAATTCCAGATATTCATCGTGCCCAAGCGGGAATCCCTTTTTAATCATCGAATTGACTTTTTCTCTCGTTTCTTCTTTTTTCAATGTACCCATTTAAACCATCAGGAATATCATAAAAAGCGTGCCGTGCACGTCTATTTTGAAAACTTTTGCGACTTCTCTGGCAATGCCCTCATCTAAAACTGCTACTTCCTTTTTTGCGATCTTCGTTTTCATCAAATCCCGTGCGTGTTACGAAGCAAAAAAAGGTGGCATTTTATTTTAATAATTTAGAGTTTGTCAGAATATCCGCGTATGGATTGAGCTCGAATCTTAAATCGGCAGGCAGATATTGAAACGTTTAAATAGTGGACCCTTTATATTGTATTTTATGGCAGCGATTAGTAAAAATGCAGGTCTAAGTAACAGTATAGGCTATTGTGTAGAACCATTAGTGGGTGAAATCATGGAGATATATTCAGCACTCAAAGGTCTTAACGCAGAAGAAATCTATCTGGACTCCTCGAATCATCTAACGCCCGTTTTTCAGCGATTGGACTACCTGATTGCTCTGGATATAGGTGATACCCGCGCAGAAGAACTCCTATCTAATCCCGGATTTAATTCTGCGTTTGATGTTATTACCAAGTTCAGGAGTATGTATACCGCGAAATTAGAAGTTGAGCAGACAAAAGCGATAATACGGAGCCGCGATGCCTGGGATGCGTTAGAAGATTTTGCATATCTACCCAATTATCTACAACTGGCAAGGACTGAATATAGAGGCGCCGGGCTCAAACCCGGTGATTGTGTCCTGTTTCTCGGGTGCGGACCACTGCCTATAAGCCTTATCGTGCTGTGTCATCAGTATGGACTCAGAGGGATCGGAATTGAACAGGAACCCGATAGAGCGGAACTGTCAAGAACGGTGCTGGACAATTTAGGGCTTTCTGATAGGATAAAAATAATTGAGGGAAACCAGTATTCAGTGCCCCTGGAAGAGCGACCCGAACTTGTCATGGTAGCTGCGCAAGCGGAACCCAAGAAAGCAATCTTCGATCATCTGGCAACTGTATTGCCCGCGGGAACTAAGGTGTCATATCGTAGCTATGAGAAAGGGCTCAGAAAGTTGTTGGACACGTTTTATCGTTATGAATTACCGGCACAGTTTGATGAATATCTCAGGGTACGACCAAAACCGCCGGCTAACAATACCGTGGTGTTTCTGACCACCACTAATGGTGAGTGCAATTCAACCTTAGGCGGACGGTTAAGAGATAACGGTAAAATATACGATACCGAATAACTGTTGCGGTTCCGACACCAGAGAGCTGTTAAGCCTGCCAGACTAGCAAGCTTTTTATGCTGTGTGTAATTGTTCTAATGATAGGAACGTTTAGGAAATTAACACAGGAGAGAGAGATGAATAAAATGACACAAGAAGAAGGTAAGAATGTAAAAGGAAGTGACGAAAACGTTGCGGTCGTGTTAATAGGTCATGGAAGCACACTGCCATATAACAAGGACGTGCT
>DAOUUS010000045.1 GCA_030668065.1 Candidatus Methanophagales archaeon | reverse complement strand
GCTGCTGCGCACCCCCGTGAGTTACTTATACTTGGTTATATCATTTTACTGCTGATAGCCGGAGGAACTTTTGTTCTCATTTCTGAACGCCGCAAGAAGAGTTTTCTGGAGCAGGAAGTGAGAAAGCGGACAAATGAGCTGCGGAAAAGCGAGGAGAAGTATCGTTCCTTAGTGGAGTCAACCGAAGATTCCGTATATCTTGTGGATAGAGATTGCCAGTATCTGTTCATAAACGAAAAGCATCTCTCACGGCTTGGCTTGCCACTAGACAAAATCATTGGTAGAACATACGGCGAGTTACATTCAGAAGAAGAGACGAAAGAGCTTACTGAGCTTGTCAATCAGGTATTTGAAACCGACAAGTCTATTCAGCATGTGCATAGAAGTCAAAGCGACAACAGATATTTCCTCCGTACTTTAAGTCCTGTCAAAGAGCCAGACGGTAGAGTAGCGGCTGTAACTGTTATTTCAAAAGACATCTCAGCGCTGAAACATACGGAAACGGAACTGATAGAGACGAAAGATTATCTGGATGACATCATCAATAGTTCTGCGGACACGATTACGATCGTGGACATGAATGGTATTGTGCGAGACTGGAATAAGGGTGCCGAGGGCATTATGGGTTATCGTGCCGATGAGGTAATAGGGAAATCCAACAGTAATTTTTTCACGGATCCCGAAGAAGCTGATAGGATAATTGCGCAAGTACAGAAAGAAGGAGTGATAAAAAACTATCGTACAATCACGTTGCGAAAGGATGGAAAGCCTGTGCATATCAGCATGTCCGCAGCATTGTTAAAGGATAAGGATGGCGTACCGGTTGGCTCTGTCCGTGTGAGCCGAGATATAACACAAATAGTGGAGTTAGAGAAGCGGATAAAAGAAGAGCGGGACAACCAGAATTTGATTTTTGAAAGCATGGTTGACGCCGTGTACATTGTATCAAAGGGCTATGAAATAGAGTTTATGAATAAGGTTTTGGTTGATGTGGTTGGCGACCAGGTCGGAGACATTTGCTATAAAGCGTTTCATGACAGAGAAGACCCCTGTCCGTGGTGCAAAACTACCGAGGTAATGGCAGGAAAGACAGTGCGGTGGGAGTGGTACTCGCGCAGGATGAACAAGACTTACGACCTTGTTGAGACAACACTTATGAATATTGATGGCACAATATCAAAACTAACGATATTTAGAGACATCACCGATCGAAAACGCCTTGAAGAAGAGCAAATTCGTGCAGGGGAAAGGCAGTTGCAACTGCTCGATGAGCTGGAAAAGGCGAACGCGGAATTAAAGGATTTCGCGTATATCGTCTCGCATGATTTAAAAGCACCCCTACGCGCTATTACGTCCTTAGCAGAGTGGTTATCCGCCGATTATGGCGATAAGCTGGATGAAGAAGGCAAAGAGCAACTGGATTTGCTTCTAAATAGAGTAAAGCGAATGCACAATTTAATTGAGAGTATACTGCAATATTCAAGAATTGGACGCATGAAAGAGAACAAACAAGAAATAGATCTAAATACTCTTGTGTCTGACGTAATAAATATGATTGATCCACCAGACGATATAGTCATAACGGTGGAAGATAAATTACCTACTATTCTCTGTGAGAGGACCCGGATGGAACAGGTATTTCAGAATCTATTGAGCAATGCCGTGCAATATATGGACAAGCCGAAAGGGCAGATAACAATTGGATGTAGCGAAGAGTCTGGATATTGGAAGTTCTATGTTGCAGATAATGGACCCGGGATAGAGGCGCGATATTATGATAAGATATTCCAGATATTCCAAACGCTGAAACCTCGTGATGAAGTTGAAAGTACCGGTGTCGGTCTTTCAATAGTGAAGAAAATTGTCGAGTCGCAGGGAGGAAAAATAGGGGTACACTCGAAAGTAGGGGTGGGGAGCACATTCTTTTTTACTGTACCTAAAGAAGATAATATTAAAAAGGGTGACATATCATGAAAGAGGGCTTGGGAATTCTTCTGGTTGAGGACGACACGGTAGATGTAATGACAGTAAAACGAGCTTTTAAGGAGATTAAGGTCACGAACCCGCTGATTGTCGCTGCCAATGGAGAAGAGGCACTGGCGTATCTGAGAGATGAAAAGAAATTATAAACAGTTTGTAGAAGTGCTGAGAACTATCAACCTGTATTGGGCCATAAGTGAGTTATCGGGGGTATAAGTTATGACCGATTTTTTTCTGACTTGAATAATCTATAAGTAGTTGCGTCATGCACTTTTTTTTTTCAAAAGACTACAATTTTTGTTTCTGTTAATCACAATTGTATTTGTCATAAGTTGTAAAAATATTTACTAAATGACTGAACTCGGATATTAAGACTTGGAACTCTTTTTTGGCGTTACACACCGATAGAAAGGGTGAAATAAACGAAAGTCTTTTGTATGATGTAAACTATATACCGTTTATGCTGCTGCTCAAAGAGGATAATATTGCTGAGCGAAAAGAAGGCGATGCGCTGTGGAGGGCACTATAAAAATACAGATGAAAAAAGGGCGATACAACATTCTGCTAATTGAAGATGATAAGGTGGACCAGATGGCATTCCAGCGGTTTGTTAAAGCAAATAAAACTCCGTATGATTATACCATCGCTGGCTCTGTTACAGAGGCTAAGACTATTCTAGCTTCCCGGAAATTCGATGTCGTAATTTCGGATTATTCCTTTGGCGATGGCACAGCATTTGACATCTTTGACCTGAAGGTGGATACGCCCCTCATAATTGTTACAGGGTCAGGTGATGAGGAGATAGCGGTAAAAGCAATGAAAGCCGGTGCTTATGATTATCTGATAAAAGACCCGGAGAGTAATTACCTCAAAGTTCTTCCCGCTACTGTAGAAAGCGCACTTAGACGAAAACAAGAAGAGGTGGAACGGGAACAGTTGCTCAAAGAACTGGAAGTAAAGAACACCGAGCTGGAGCGGTTCACCTACACGGTCTCTCACGACCTCAAGGCGCCTCTACTTACTATTCAGGGTTTTGCTGCGGTCATGCGCGAAGATTTTAAACGGAATGCAAGAGAAGAAGCGGATAACCATTTGAATAGTCTAATAGAGGAAGCAGCAAAGATGGAACACCTGTTGGATGACACATTGCAACTCTCTCGTATCGGTCGTATAGTGAATCCGCCGGAAGATGTTTCGTTCGCGGATATTGCTAAAGATGCAATTGGGCAGGCATCCGAGCAGTTGAAAACAAACGCTGTTGAAGTATCCGTGGCTGCGGACTTGCCTACTGTTCATGTGGACCGCATGAGAATAGCCGAGGTGCTTGTGAATCTCATAACAAACAGTATAAATTACATGGGTGAACAACCACATCCCAAGATGGATATTGGGTGTCGTTTAGACGGCAAAGCGACCGTGTTCTTTGTTATGGATAATGGCATAGGAATAGACAAAAGCCAGCATGAGAAGGTGTTCACGCTTTTTTACAAGCTGGACAGTCATGGTAAAGGCACGGGCGCAGGACTCGCAATCGTGAAGCGAATAATCGAGGTGCATGAAGGTCGTATCTGGATAGAATCCGAGGAGGGTAAAGGCTGCACGGTTTGTTTTACGCTGCCTGTTTGTTCTTGAGGGCTTGTTTACCACTGAGCACACAGAGAGTCCGGAAGCTATCCATGTCCCGCGCTCTTTATGTTCTCGGTAGTAAAGTACAAACATTGCACAAAAAAATTAGCGATATTCATTAGAAAATTTTATGGTGTCCTACGGGTTAAATACGATAAACACACATTCTAAGTAACATAGAAGGATTTTTAGAGCCTCGGATGACAGAGAAAAAGCAGTCAGGAAAGAAGACTGAACGTCCTGCGATAAAGGCGCAGGTCAATGTTCTAAAACAGATACATAAACTGCGAAAAAGCGATGAAGTGTATCGCTCATTGGTGGAGTCAACCGAAGATTCCGTATATCTTGTGGATAAAGATTGCAGGTATCTGTTCATGAGCGATAAGCATCTATCACGGCTTGGATTGCCGGCAGACCGCGTTATAGGGAAAGCATACGGCGAGTCACATTCACTCGAAGAGACGAAAGAGCTGGCTGAAAAAGTCAACCAGGTATTTGAAACCGGAGAGTCTATCCGGCATGAACACATAAGTCAAAGAGACGGTAGATATATCCTCCGAACTTTAAGTCCTGTCAAAGAGCCAGACGGAAAGGTAACAGCCGTAACGGTAGTTTCAAAAGACATCAGTGCGCTGAAGCAGACGGAGAAGGAACGGATAGAGACGAAAGATTATCTGGATAACGTCATCAATAGTTCTGCGGACACGATTACTGTCGTGGACATGAATGGAATTGTGCGCGACTGGAATAAGGGCGCTGATGGCTTCATGGGTTATCGTGCGGATGAAGTGATCGGGAGACCAAACAATATTTTATTCGCGGATCCCGAAGATGCGGACTGGATACAGGAATTGTTGCGTAGAGAAGGCGAGATAAAAAACTACCGGACTATCGCGTTGAGGAAGGATGGTAAGCTGGTTCATATCAGCATGTCGGCAGCGTTGTTAAAGTATAAAGATGGCGTACCGATTGGCTCCGTTAGAGTAAGCCGGGATGTAACAAAAGACGTGGAGTTGGAGGAGCAGCTAAAAGAAGAGCGGGACAACCTGAATTTGATATTGGAAAGCATGGTTGACGCTATATATATTGTATCAAAGGACTATCGGATAGAGTTTATGAACAGGGTTTTGATTGATGAAGTTGGCGATCAGGTTGGTGATATTTGCTATAAAGCGTTTCATAATAGAGTAGAACCCTGTCCACACTGCAAAACTGCCGAGGTAATGACGGGGAAGACAGTCAGGTGGGAGTGGCACTCCCGCAGGATGAACAAGATTTACGACCTTATTGAGACACCACTGAGGAATGTTAACGGCAGTATCTCAAAATTAACGATTTTTAGGGACATCACAAAACGCAAGCGGATGGAGCAGGAACTGGATGAGTCAAATAAGTTCCTTGAGACCGTCATTGAGAACATTCCAGATACAATTACGCTTAAAGATTCGGAACACCGCTTTGTGCTGGTAAATCAGGCATATTGTGACATATCAGGGGCTACAAAGGACGAAGTAATAGGAAAAACGGTCTTAAGGGAAAAAGATAACGAAGTATTTCAAACAGGAAAAGGATTAGACCTCACAGAACGAACATATAGCGACAGAGAAGGTAATTGCCACTATGTATCGGTAAAAAAAGCGCCATTAATAGACGAATCGGGAAACGTATCTCACGTTCTTACAATAAGTCGTGACATCACGGAGACAATTCGTACGGCTGAGGAACGAGAACGGTTATTGAAGGAGATAGAAGCAAAGAACTCCGAGCTGGAACGATTCTCATACACCGTATCTCACGACTTGAGGTCGCCACTTATTACTATTCAAGGCTTTGCTTATCTCCTGAGAGAAGATTTAGAGCAGGGAAAAACAGAGGACTTGGCGTCTCAGTTAGAGTATATCGAGACAGCCGCTATTAAGATGGACCGCCTCATAACGGACACGCTGCAACTCTCTCGTATCGGTCGTGTTGCGAATCCACCAGTGGATGTGCCGTTTGGTGAAATTGTCCTGGAAGCACAGGAACAAATAAAATCCAGTGGGGTGGAAGTTACCGTGGCTGATGACTTTCCCACTGTTCATGTGGACCGGATGAGGCTAGTAGAGGTGCTTGTGAATCTTATAACAAACAGTATAAAGTACATGGGTGAACAGTCGCAGCCAAAGATAGATATTGGGTATCGTGTGGACGGCGAAACGCCCGTGTTCTTTGTGACGGATAATGGTATGGGAATAGACAAGAGTCAGCATGAAAAGGTGTTCGAGCTGTTCCATAAAGTGGATGGTAGTAGTAACGGAACCGGTGCGGGGCTTGCCATTGTGAAGCGGATAATCGAGGTGCATGAGGGTCGTATATGGATAGAATCCGAGAAGGGTAAAGGCTGCACGGTTTGTTTTACGCTGCCTGTTCATAGAAAACAAACGTAGGACTGATAATTCGAATAAAAACGAGAGCAACACCGGAAATAAAAGAAAGAGGTTCAATCATCATAGAATATTTAGATATATATATTTGAATGTATAACAGTAAATCATTTAAATGTATGACGTAAGATAAAATACAACAAAAAAAACCGTCAAGCAGAAGTGGGAGAGTGGTATAATGGTTGATGTAAAAGAAGAACACAAAATTATGGTAATGGCTACCCTGTTAGGTATTTGTTGCATTCTCACTCTGTATTTTCACGCGGTACGTGAAACCGGCGTTGTCTTTACACACTTCTTTTATATTCCCATTATTTTAGCATCGCTGTGGTGGCGGAGGAAGGGTTTGGTAGTTGCCTTATTTTTAACGGCGTTGCTACTTTTCAGTTATTTTTTTGTTAGACAAGAGTGGGGGACTGTTAATGATTTGATTCGAGCTCCCATGTTTATAGTTGTTGGCCTTATAGTAGCTATTTTAAGTGAGCGGATTGCGAAGGCGGAGGAGAAGATAAAAAGGAAGAATATCCTTGCAAATATAATAGCTACCGTCCCGGATTCCCTGGTTGTACTCGATACGGATTTGAGGATAAAGGAAGCAAACCGCTCATTCTACGAAAAATTCCGAACAGAACCCGATGAGCTAATAGGCCGCGGCATAGCCGAGGTATTATGAGATAAGGATGGAAAACTCAGCTCTGAACTACCTGAACTATTTGGGACTGAAGATATGCTGCAGAACTTTGAGCTGCATTACCAGTCAGAGAAGCTGGGTGAACGGATATTCGATATTACAGCGAGGGGCATTTTTAGGGAAGAAGAAGAATTAGTTGTGCTGAAAGATGTCACAGAGCATAAGCAGATGGATGAGGAACGAGAACGCATCCTGAAAGAGCTTGAAACAAAGAACTCCGAGCTGGAACGGTTCACTTACACAGTCTCTCACGACTTGAGGTCGCCACTTATTACTATTCAAGGCTTTGCTCATCTCGTGAGAGAAGATTTAGAGCAGGGAAAAACAGAGGACCTGGCGCCTCTGTTGGAGTATATAGAGACAGCCACTACTAAGATGGACCGCCTATTAACGGACACGCTGCAACTCTCTCGTATCGGTCGTGTAGCGAATCCGCCAGAAGATGTGCCGTTCGGTGAAATTGTTCAAGAAGCACAGGAACAAATAAAATCAAGTGGGGTTGAAGTTACCGTAGCTGATGACTTTCCCACTGTTCACGTGGACCGGATGAGAATAGCAGAGGTGCTTGTGAATCTCATAACAAATAGTATAAAGTACATGGGTGAACAATCGCAGCCAGAAATAGAGTTCGGGTACCGGGTAGATGGTGAAGAGACCGTGTTTCTTGTGAAGGATAATGGAATAGGAATAGACAAGAGCCAGCATGAAAAGGTGTTCGATTTGTTTTATAAGGTGGATGTGGATAGCACGGGTACGGGTGCAGGTCTCGCTATCGTGAAACGGATAATCGAGGTGCATGAGGGTCGCATCTGGCTAGAATCCGAGAAGGGCAAAGGCTGCACGGTTTGTTTTACGCTGCCGCTTACCCCTGTCAGTTGATGTTAGTTACGAGCTGAAGATGGATATATATGATTAAACAGGTAGGTTATACATACGAGTTGGTCATGCCTGCAAATCGTAGTAACACGCAACTTTCTCTTTTTGCTACACATGATCCCGAGTATTGCGATTACGCCCGAGAGGGTGTATTTAACAAAAGTTTTAATATATCGCATTTTTCTTTAGAACAGTTCCAATTTTCGCTAACATATGTCTAAATTCATTTTTAACTATATGCTAAGAAACAGTTAAGCATAGTTAATTTTAAATGCAGGTTATTCCGATCTTATAAGTAGTGAGTAAAAAAAATGAATACAAAAATTATAGAACGAATAGAAAGGTTGAAGCGAAAGAAAAATGCGATTATACTGGCACATAACTACGAAAGGCCGGAAGTTGTAGATGTAGCGGATGTCACAGGTGGATCAATAGGGCTCTTAACAGCGGCAATGGAGACAAGTGCAGATATGATAGTTGTTTGCGGCGTTGATTTTATGGGCGAAACAGCGGCAATATTAAATCCGGATAAGAAAGTTATTGCCCCCGTTCAAAATGTAGTGTGCCCCTTAGCACGGCAATTATCGAAGAAGGAATTGCTTGATGAGAAGAGGAAGTACCCGGATGCCAACGTTCTACTCTATATGAACTCGAGTACCGAAACAAAGGCGCTTGCCGATTGCGTCTGCACGGCTGGTAATGCCGTAAAAATTGCGGATGCTATGGATGGCAGTTCACCCATCTTATTTGGTCCTGATCACGCTTTATCCTATTACGTAGCGAAAAGGACGGCAAAAGAGATTATTAGTATTCTCGATCACGGAATGTGTCCTGTGCATCACAAAATCACAGTAAAAGACGTAGTAAATGCGAAGGCGGCGCATCCGAGCGCAAAAATCGTTGCACATCCAGAATGCAATCCCGAAGTGCAGGATCACGCGGATTATCTCGGGTCCACAGGTGGGATGCTGAAGTTTTGTGCGGATGCGGATGCCACCGAATTTTTGATTGCTGATGAGGTTGGGTTAATTTACATGCTTGAAAGACAAATCCCGGCTAAGACTTTTTATCCGGTTTCTAATACTGCGTTCTGCCGAGCGATGAAGAAGCCCACGTTGGTGAAAATAGAAGAAGCGTTAGAGAAAGAGCGGTATGAAGTGGTAGTTCCACGTGAAATTGCTGTGGACGCGCGAATAGCGGTAGAGCGGATGTTCGAGTGGTCCTAACCACTTCTCCTTCATTTTTCGGTGCTTTGAATTTTTGTGCTTGCATATAAAGTACAAGTTCTAACTATTTAGGACACAGATTTACGCAGATTTACGCAGAAAACTATTTCAAATTAGAAGATTCTAATATTCGCATCCGTCAATTTCGTATATTTAAAATCCGGGTTATCTGCGTGCATCTGCGTCCCGATTATCAAATTTTATGCTTTCTTGTTCAGAAGTACGGATTCCCGTGACTTTGTTCAACTCGAGCAATATTCTTGTACCCAACCTATATAAGTACAAATCACCTAAAATAAAAT
>DAOUUS010000077.1 GCA_030668065.1 Candidatus Methanophagales archaeon | reverse complement strand
GTGCCGACAGTCGCGGTATTAGCTGCGGTTGCCAACGGCACCACGGAAATAACGGATGTTGCACATCTGAGATATAAAGAGACCGATAGGTTGATGTTAGTGGCAGAAGAGCTGAGAAAGCTGGATGCACGGATAGAAGAGAAAGAAGATGGGCTGCTGATAGAAGGCAAGGAGTTAAAAGCAGCGAAGGTGCATTCTCACGGCGATCATAGGTTGGCAATGGCGTTGACTCTTGCTGCGCTTTGCACACGTGGTGAAACGGTTATAGCAGATGCGGAATGTGCAAAAGTATCGTATCCCACGTTTTTTGATGATATGTGCAGTTTGGGTGCCGATATAATTATAAAATGAATGTTTAGAAAAGGATAAGTATAAGAATAGAAAAGAAGAAATTAATAGCATCAGAAGCTAATGTATAGATAGCATGGGCAATAGAACAAGCGCAAAAGGCAAAACCGCAACGATATTAAGCGTTGGGAACGAGCTATTAAGCGGTGATGTTGTAGATACAAATTCCGCGTGGCTCGCAAAGAAGCTGTCAACACAGGGAGTACTCGTAGAAAAGATAATGGTGGTAGGAGATGATGTAGAAGCGATAAGCACCGCGCTAAAAAGTTGCAATTCTGAGTTTGTGTTTGTCATGGGCGGGTTAGGACCAACGCATGACGATATAACGAGAGACGGCGTGGCAAAAGGAGTAGGTAAGAGCTTAGAAAGGAACGACACAGCAGCGAGTGTGTTAACAGATATTTATGGTCTGAATGAGTCACTATTAAGAATGGCTGACTTCCCCACAGGTTCAGAGGTTATGGCGAATCCTGTAGGCGATGCGCCCGGCTTCCGAATTGACAACGTAATTGTTTTACCGGGTGTGCCCGAAGAGATGAAGGCTATGTTTGAAGGTATTGCTTCTTCTTTCCTCGTTGAAAATGCGATAAGAGCAGAAGAATGGATAATGACCGATAAACCGGAAGATGAGATATTGGATGCACTGAACGAAGCGGTAAAGATGTTTACAGATGTGAATATAGGGTCTTATCCGTACTTATACGGCAAGGGCGAGGAAAAAGGCTACAAATCGCGTATAAAACTGTTATCTACGGATCTTGATGCACTAAAACGTACGAAAGAATGGTTAGAGGAGAGAATATGCTAGAACTAGGTACTTTTAACGTAAAGGACGTACTCGTGGAGATGAAAGACCTCTCAGGCTCAATGTTAGACCTCGCGTATTCCGCGGTTCTGTACAGCAACCCGGAGATAGCAAAAGAGGTATTTAAGTTAGAGGAGAGGATGCACTCGTTATTATATAAGATGCGAATAGCGATAATGTTAGGCGCGAGGAACCTGGAAGATGCGATTGAATTCTCAGGAATATTGCAGATAGCATCGGCTGCGGAGAAGATATCCAATGCCGCGGGCGATCTAGCAAAAGTAGCGGAATCTGTGGATATAACACGTTATCTCGATCGTAGTGATTTTGAAGAGGCGGTAGTAAACGTAAAGATAAAGCCCGCTTCGGTATTGAAAGATAAGACTTTGAAGGGTTTGAAGCTTGAGACAGAAACGGGCATGAGCGTATTAGCAATAAAAAAGGAGTCTAAGTGGATATATTTACCGGATGGTGATGAGAAGTTGTGCGAAGGAGATCTAGCGATTATTTCCGGGCCAACAGAGGGTATACCTGCGTTCTGTAAGATGGCAACAGGCCAGGAGTATAAGGAAAAGGAAGAGGAGTCGGAAGATGCAGGAGAGCCAGATATTAAAAGCAAAATTATAAGAGAGGAGATAGCAGACCTCATAGCAGATATGAAAAACATGTCAGAGCTGATGGTGGGTCTTGCGTATTCCGCAGTCATGTTCGAGAATAAAGAGATAGCGGAGGAAGTGAAGGACATGGAAGAGTCTATGGACCGGATGAGGGATGAACTGGAGATATTGGTGATAAAAGCGGCGCGAGGCATAACGAAGAAGACTACTTTTGACGAACTCCGGGGTCTGCTGCACGTGGCTACATCATCCGAGATAATATCCGATGCCGCGTATGAGGTAGCAGATGTGGTAATTCGTGATATTCGGCTACATCCGGTTTTTTTAGCGTCTATAAAAGAATCGGATGAGGTGATACTAAAGATGGAAGCGAAGAACGCAGCCATATTTGATAAGACGCTCAAAGAATTGAGAATAGAAACACGAACCGGGATGTTTATACTTGCGATTCGGCGATTGGATGGCAAGTGGGTGTACAATCCCGCAGGCGATGCCGTGCTGAAAGCGGGCGATTTGTTAATCATGCGAGGCCCACGAGAAGGCGAAGAGAAGGTTAGAGAGATTTGCGGGTGTTATGTCACGAATGAGCAAGGCAGTTAGAAAAGGTACAGCTAATATTTGTTGTGGAATATGTATTATCTCGAGTTCTTAATTCTGTAGTCTAAAAAATCGCATTTTTATAAATTGAATAGATCGGAATATACAAAAATGATAAACCTCGACATAGCACGGATTTTTGCAGAGATTGCCGATATATTAGAGGTGAAAGGCGCGAATACTTTCAAAATAAGAGCGTACCGGCGTGCGGTTGCGACTATTGAATCCTTAACGCAGGACTTGAAGGTGATTGCGGAACGAGGCGGTGTCAAGGAATTAAAGAAGATACCGGGTGTCGGAGATGCAATCGCGAAGAAGATAGTGGAAATAGCAGAAACCGGGGACTGTAAGAGCCATATAGAACTGAAACAGGAAGTGCCACCGAGTTTACTTGAACTATTAGCCATTCCACGTGTCGGCCCGAAAACATTAGCAAAGTTGCATGCCGAGCTTGGAATAAATAGTATAGCGGATTTAGAGGAAGCCGCAAAGTCGCATCAGTTGGGCGAGCTTCCGGGATTAGGTACCAAAGTAGAAGAGAATATATTGAAAGGTATAGAGCAATACAGGCGGTATCAAGGTCGTGTATTACTTTCCAAAGCGTTACCATATGCCGAGTCAATAGTGAACGACTTGAAGAAGCTGGACGTAGTGGAAGATATAACAATTGCGGGTAGTTTACGCAGGATGCGTGAGACTGTGGGCGATATAGACATATTGGTAGTCTCGAATAGCCCGAAAGAAGTGATGGATACGTTCACAAGCCTTGACGGTGTGGAAGATATAGTGGCGAAAGGCGAGACGAAGTCAAGTATTGTGATACGTGGTATGGACGTGGATTTACGTGTGGTAGGTGCCGAGTCGTTTGGCGCAGCGGCTCATTATTTCACGGGTTCCAAGCATCACAACATACGAATACGTGAATTAGGCATGAAGAACGGGTTAAAGATAAACGAATACGGCATCTACAGAGGCGATGAGCGGATATGTGGTAAAGAAGAGTCGGAAGTGTTCAAGAGCGTGGGGCTCACATATATCCCACCGGAGTTGAGAGAGGACCGTGGCGAGGTAGAAGCAGCTAAGGACGGTAAAATACCGGAACTGATCGAGATTAGCGATTTGAAAGGCGATTTGCACGTGCATACCCGCTGGAGTGACGGTAAGAACAGTATAGCGGAGATGGCGGAGGCGGCTATCGCATTGGGTTATGAGTATATCGCAGTAGCGGACCATTCGCCTGCGGTCGGCATTGCAGGTGGAATGACCGAGGATAAGATAGCAGAGCGACAGATAGAGATTGAAATTGTGAACACGCGATTTGTGGCTGAAGGCACAAGATTCAGGGTTTTGTCCGCGGCTGAAGTAGATATAAAGTCGGATTTCTCTATGGACTATAAAGATGAGATATTGAAGGATTTGGACGTGGTTCTGGGCTCGGTGCATTCTAAATTCTCACAAGATCAAGACACGATGACAAAACGAATTATAACTGCTATGGAGAACCCGCATGTGGATATAATCGCGCATCCCACGGGTCGTATTCTTGGAAAAAGAGAGCCGTATGATGTGGATATGGCGAAGCTTATGGAGACAGCAAAGGCTACGGGTACTATCCTGGAACTTAATTCGTTTCCTACTCGGCTGGATTTGAAGGATGTGCATTGCCGTATGGCAAAGGATTATGGTGTTTCAGTTGCGATTTCTACGGATTCGCATAATGCGATGCAGATGCGGGATGTGATAAGATATGGTGTGGCAACAGCACGGCGTGGCTGGCTCGAGGCTAAGGATGTGGTGAATACAAAGGTGTGGGGAGAGGTGCTGAAGTAAAAACACTGGTTGGAAATAGTTCAAAGAGATATGCAAGTGTGCTCCTCGCGAGTTCGCTCCTCAGTTCCGCTGCCACCTTTTCCGGGATTAGAACTTGCCATCGTAAGAGTTCGACCCGCTTAACAGTGCTCAATGCGATAATGACCGTGGAATCGAGGACAAGACGTGAGGTTGACGCGATTATTTTAGATTATTTTAATTCCCGCAGAGCTTCAACGTCCACCTCAAGCTCTTCTGGACGAATTTGCACGATTAGATTCTTCTCCCTGACAATGGCAAACCAATCTGCAAGGTCAAGCCCTGCGAACCTTGCCGCCTGCTTCACACTTGCCTTTCCTGAAACGTAAAGCTCGGTTGCTTTTCTGATACGAAGTTCATGGATGCCTTCCTTGAGCGCAAGACGCAGCGCTTCCTCTTTATTCACGCCAAGCAGTGATGCAAGTTTACCCACTCCCTTTTCTCTGTTTCTGATACCATGTTTATCTATATTTCTAATATTTACAGGCATGATAACATCCCGCACAAGAGATGGTGGTATGTAAAAACCTTTCCCAAGCATTTCCATGACGGTTCTGAGGGCAATGTTTGTGAGAGTTTGATTAGTGATGAACCTGCGAATGTGATTAGAGTGTTTTTGGCATTTGCAAGATGGATTGTAAATAAATGAGATATAAATGCGTATAAGAGCAGATTCTGATGGTGATGGTTTGAAAGATCCAGAAGACACCACGGTGCAGGACGAAAAGAAGGGAACGCCGGGGTTCGAACTTGCAATCGCAGGATTATTGGCGGTAGCGTATCTTTTGATGAGGAAAGTCTAAAACAATATCAAATTTTTCATTTATATTTGCATAAAGTATAATATTTGTTTGGTAAAGCTTTCTTTTTAAAGAAAGGGTTTTTATCGTATCCCATAAATTAAATTATATTGGTGACAAACAAATGACGACTAAGACTATCACAACTCAAGTTCCCGAAGACCTGTTCAAAGCGATAAATGAAATAGGCGAGATGGAGAAAATAGATAGAGCAGAAGTTATAAGAAGATTATTATCCAATGCTGCAAAGAATTGGAAGATGGAGAAGGCATTAGAGCTTCTGCGTGATGGTAAGGTAACGGTTCGCAGGGCTTGCAAAAATTGATGATGTCACTTATGTTGAGATGTTAGATTTATCTTCTCAGAAGGACATAGCAATTAAAATGGAACCAGAAGACGTGATTAACGATTTGGAGGGCTGATGGCAGTACTTGACGCCTCACCGATAATCTACTACAGTAGGATCGGCGAGTTACGCTGGCTATTGGATTTTTACCGCGCACTTAAAACCACCGGAGCAATCGTCAGAGAGACGGTAGATGATGCTGGGGTGTTGAACAAACCGGGGGTTCGCAATAGAGACGGCACTTTCAAGGGGTTGGGTCTCCGTATCAGAGCTATCTGACGATGAAAAAGATTCTTCGATAAATATAACAAAATCGGAGGGCATAGAACATGCAGATGCAGAGTTAATCGTATTAGCTCTAAGAGAGAACGAAATCCTGGTAACGAACGATAAGATGCTCAAACTCGTAGCTCAAGCTTATGGACTAAAAGTTCATTGGGCTACAACGCCAATTCTTATAGCTTGCAGAGAGAACAAGCTCACTATTGCTCAGGCAAAATCTATGATAAATCGCTTGGTAGATGCGGGACTGCGTGTTAAGCCGCAAACGCTGGTCGCGAAGGGTAACAACCCGCGTTAGCACCGACATTATCAGCCTTGTCATACACAATCCAAGAAGGAGAGGCAACAACATTCACAATCAGAATCGAAAACACAGGCGCAGGAGCTGCCAAAGCCGTAGAAGTAACAGATGCAATCCCCGGCAGCTAAAATATAAAACAGCACGAAGTCAGCGAGAACACCCCCACAATATGGAACGAGGGCTATTGTAACCTATAATACTCGCATTGTCAAGTTAGAAAGAACTTATTATGCTGGATTAAATTTATTGACGGCGATACCTGTGATATTCATACACCAAATTCTCACAACAGTTGACGATATAGTCTGGGGCCCTTTTATGATGGCCCTGCTTATAGGGACCGGAATATACCTTACGCTCAAGTTGAGGGGCGTTCAGGCACGCAAACTGGCGTATGCCTTTCGACTCATACTAAAACCAAAAGAAGAAGGCAGGGGTGACATATCGCCATTTCGTGCTTTGATGACTACTCTCTCGGGTACCATAGGCACAGGCAATATCGCAGGTGTTGCCACGGCAATCTCACTCGGCGGTCCCGGCGCGCTTTTCTGGATGTGGCTAACCGCCATAGTGGGAATGGCAACTAAGTTCGTTGAATGTACTCTTGCACTGCATTTCAGGCAAGAACTGCCTGACGGCACCATGATCGGTGGACCATTCTATTATCTCGAACGAGGCCTGAAGAACCCGCAATTGGGGATGGTATTGGGTATGGCGTTCGCCATCTTTGGTATCTTTTCGTCCTTTGGCATAGGCAATATGGCCCAGGCTAACTCGGTATCCCTTGCATTGAAAGATACGTTCAATATACCCGGTATTGTCACGGGCTTGGTATTGGCTTTTGCGGTAGGTCTTGTCGTTATTGGCGGGATCAAAAGACTAGGGTATGTAGCAGGGAATCTGGTACCGTTCATGGCCACTCTTTATATTTTTGCCGCTATGGTTGTTTTGATACTGAACTACGAGAATATACCGGGCGCTTTTTTACTTATAATCGAGAGCGCTTTATCGGGCCATGCAGCAGTAGGCGGATTTGCGGGCGCTACAATGGCATATGCGGTACGATTCGGAATTGCAAGAGGCGTGTTTTCAAATGAGGCCGGCTTGGGCAGCGCTCCGATAGCTCATGCTACTGCTAAGACAAAGCACAGTGTCAGACAGGGCTTGATTGCCATGTTGGGGCCATTTATTGATACCATTGTGGTCTGTTCCCTGACCGGCCTTGTGATTGTATCCACAGGTGCATGGGAGACGGGCAAGACCAGTACCTCATTGAGCATCTATGCTTTCAACTCAC
>DAOUUS010000307.1 GCA_030668065.1 Candidatus Methanophagales archaeon | reverse complement strand
TTATACGAATAACCTCTGACTTTGTCAGTTCAAGGTCTTTTGAGTTACTTGAAATGTATTCTACGCGCTCTGCAATACCCACATCTACCCTTGTTAGTATTACTTTATCCTTTTTCATTAGTTGTTACATTGTAACAGGTTCTATATAGGCTTTTTACTATCAAATTCGACAAAAATATCCCCCTGGAAACTACATTGGTTTTTGGAGTGATATAAAGCTCGATTTTGACACTTTTATGACGCAACTCGCACAGTCTCTTTATCGCGTGATGGCGCGGAATTTGCGTGGTTACGAGAACGCGGAGGCCGAAACGCTGTATAAAGAGTTTGTTCAGGGTTGGGGCAGAATATATAACTACAAGGACAAGATTATCGTTTGTTTGAGTAAAAAGAGGTCCACCGGGTGTTTGATTAATGCTCCATTTTTGGATGGGGGGGTGGAAGGTGGAAAATATGTCGCCTGGTTAGGGAAAAAATTGGAGTTCGTTTGGTTGTGAAAACATTGCGGTAATTATGATTGTGAAAATCCATGATCAATAATTATTTGAGGTATTATCCACATGCCTCACATTCTGATATAAACTATCTACAAATTCAAATTTATACAGGTTGTACCGCTATTTTGCCCATGAGCTGAACTTTTTGTTAAGCAGGTCAATCGGGTAGAAATAGTCGTATATCTGAGAGATTTAGTGGACTCTTAGAACTTCCCCGCCCTTTTAACCGATGATATAAACCGGCACAGTACAGAAGGAACTCTGCTGAGATGAGTAGGAGTCCAACTCCATGTCTTTAACTCCTTGTATTGCGTCCCGCTATTATTCTTGCCCTCTGCTTCGTCAGAAGATTTTACAACTTCACCAGCTTCACATCAATGACGTTCTGCACCCGCTTTATCTCGGCCATCGTATCCTCACTAACGCTGCTATCCACATTAAGCACCATAACCGCTTCACCGCCTATTTTCTCACGGCCCACCTGCATCCCCGCTATGTTTATACCACTGTCACCCAGAACAGTGCAAACAGGCCCTATCACCTTGGGTTTATCTAAGAACGAGCATATAAGCATATAGCCCGAAGGCGAAGCATCTACCCGGTAGCCATCTATTTGCACTATTCGCAAATCGTTTTTCCCGAACAAAGTACCGGCAACGGTCTTCTTCTCTTCTTTTCCATCTCGCTGTGCGGTTATTGATAGAGTGATCAACGAGGGGAAGTGTTCACTGTCTTCGGTCTTGCTTTCCGTAATTTTTATACCGGATTTCTTCGCTAGCGCTTCGGCATTAACATAATTCACGCCGTCTGTGAACCACGACAGGACGCTCTTCAGCATTGCCACGGTTATTATCCTTGTATCGTCTCCTGCACCTGTCACCCCGATTTCGCCTTCGTAAGAGACGTTAAAATGTTCCAGCCGGCCCGATTTCGGTATTAGCTGTGCACACAATCGCCCAAGCTTCTCTGCCAGCACCAGATACGGATTTAAGGTGTCCATCCGCTCCTCTTCGACATATATCATATTCAAAGCATTACGCACGGGCTCATTCTTCAATGCGGTTATTACCTCCTCGGCAATAGTGACCGCGGCTGCTTTCTGAGCTTCCTTAGTGGATGCACCAAGATGAGGCGTCATAATCACTTCGCCAAGTTCGAGCAGTTCACTCGTCTCTGGTGGTTCGTTTTCAAATACGTCCAGAGCCGCACCTGCTACTTTGCCGCTTCTTATTGCGGCAGCCAACGCAGCCTCGTCTAATATACCACCACGTGCACAGTTTATCACTCGCAC
>DAOUUS010000283.1 GCA_030668065.1 Candidatus Methanophagales archaeon | reverse complement strand
CGGCAAATCCCAGTGTTGTACAGTTTTGTAGCGTAATATAGTGACACTCTCCGCAGTCTTGGGGTTGTAGCCGTTTTTATCGTAACTTTGTTTTGCAACCAGAAAGCCACGTCTTTGCCATTTCGGCGTTTCGTTCAGGTTTATGCCCATGCGAAACAGCATCTCGTGCACTTCCTTTGCTTTCATACCCCTCAACCGTTTCTCTGCCGCGGTTTTCGTTAAACCGTCTTCTATCAGCCCATAAAAACCATACGCATTGATATGATTCCGCCATGCTTCCGCTTGCCGCTGTGCAAGATAATCTAACGTATCATTCTCACCGCAAACAGGAATTACCCGGGCATCAAACGCAATGGCATCCTTAAAATCCAAAATAACAGTTAACGAACTCGCAATGAAACTAGCAATTACAGAATCCAGCTTCTCTAACCTACCCTTAAAGGGGACAGACGCGAAGAGTAAGTTTATCTCATCCGAGAAGATATAAGCAAGCACGGGGTTGAAACCGCTCTTATCGAAGAAGGCCACCGTTGCTTCCGCCATACTCCGTGCAAATCGTTCGTCATATGGCTTCTTAAAAGCGTTATCACGCAGTACGTGCTTGAATTTCCTACCGTCTACACGTACTATTAATGGGGGATATGTCTTTATTTCGGCATATATCGCTCTATCATTGTCACTCTTATATCTCTGATGAGTCCGGGTCTTCATTCCTCATTCGTATTCACTTCTTCGCCTCCACTGCTTCCCTCTTCTTCCTCTTTAGACACTAGCCTTTTCCGCACATGTTTTATCAATACTATGTCACCTATTGCTATAACCCACCGGTATGGGATGATCACACCTGCTTTATCGCCCGTATCAAAAGCGTTTGGATTTATATCCCGCACTGCAAGCCCGGATACTCGTTTCTCTGTTATGTCCACATTTACATCCTCTATTCTGCCGACATACACTCCCCTATCCGTGTATATCTCCTGCCCATATAGCGAAGACAATTCTATTTCCATAATACTATTTATGAACTAAGAAAGATATATAAAATTAACTGATAACATGCGCACATCTATTCAAGTGGGTAGGCTCCTCGGCATACCGATAAAGCTACATTTTACTTTTCTGGTCATATTAGTCCTATTCATTCTTGGATTTGCGAATAACTCCTCTACGGAATACCGTATCCCCCTTGGGTTGGGCGATCTCGGGCTGACGCCTCTCATTCGCTATACGCTATCAGCAATAACTGCTATTCTGTTCTTCTTCACCCTGTTACTCCATGAGTTGGGGCATTCATACGTGGCAATGAAATATGGTACGAAGATAAACAGCATCACGCTCTTCTTCTTTGGTGGCTTAGCCATGATGGAAGAGATACCAAAGAGCCCGGAAAAGGAGTGGCGGATTGCAATTGCCGGCCCCCTAATGAGTTTTGCTATTGGCGCTTTATTTTGCAGCGTTTATATCGGATTAAACGCATTGCATGTAGAGTTTTACCGTCCTGCGGAGATTTTTGTGTTGGTCATTGGTTCTTTCAATATTATGTTAGCAATCTTCAATTTAATACCGGCATTCCCTATGGACGGTGGCCGAGTTTTTAGAGCTTTTCTCGCAACGCGAATGTCGTTCGTGGAAGCGACAAAGAAAGCGGTGTTGGTCGGCAAAATATTTGCGGGCATGATGGTACTAGCAGGACTTCTAAAAGCCGACCCGATTATCTTTATTTTAACGGGTGAATGGGGCTATAACATCTGGCTCCCGTTACTTGCCATCTTCTTGTACCTGGCAGCCACGGAAGAGGAGAAAGCCACTATCACTTTTGCCTCGTTAGAGGGTATAAAGGTGAAGCATGTCATGAGAACTGATCGAACAAGCGTGTCAGAATACATGCCACTCCTGGAGCTTGTGCGAAAGATGCTTGAGGAGAGGACAGCCGAATACGTGGTAGTGAATGATAGCGGCGATTTAAAGGGGTTTATAACGATTACCACAGTTAAAAAAGTACCGGTCGAGCAACGGCACTTATTGAGTGTTTCCGACGTGATGAGTCCCTACGACAGCATTGGTAGGCTCATATCGAATGAAGAAGAGTCAGCAGAAGCTTTAAAAATTATGATACGGGATAAACTAGAGTTCTTAGCGGTGAAAGACGACAAGAGCGGTGACTTCACGGGGATAATAACAAGAAAGGACTTAGCGATCTATATAGAAATGCTGAGTGGACGTTTTTAACACACTCTTAGAATGCGAATTGCCAGCATCATGCGATACGAGCAGCCCCTTTTATCGTCCCTGAGATGCCGATGACTGTTATAGCTATTTGTACTCCGTTTACCGAATGAATACACGCTAATGCCGCCCTTATCGCTTCTACTTTGCGGTG
>DAOUUS010000274.1 GCA_030668065.1 Candidatus Methanophagales archaeon | reverse complement strand
TATCGTTTGAAATATCGGGTAAAATAATAACGTTACCGGAATCCCGACTCACTACACTATCCTGCGTATCGTTTAGGTATGTCATAGGTATGCTAGCATCAAGGATGCCCACACCATCCCCGCTGGTGTTACCGTCTCTTGCATTGGTAGCTGCTCTGGATTCACCAATTGTATTATTTGTGAAAAATGGGATTTCCCCTTTTGAGGAGTTATTTGCCGTGAACTTTTCTTCTAAACTATCCAAACGATTCGATGCTTTAGCTGCGTTATCACCACTATCCACCGCAAAAACCGTTCCCGACATCACACACATCAAAATCGCTACTATGACAATACAACATCCTATCTTCTTTATCCTCTTCGCCATCTTCTCCCCCTTTATCCCCTTCTTGCCCCCAATTTTATCCGAGTTTGAAATGATAAAAACTAAGCTACAAAAACATCAGTAATAGTTTTGCATCAAAATAAAAAATAAAAAAAGGGAAAAACCGTTCCCTTTCTTACTCCATTAGTTTCTTAAGTGGCGGGATTATACGGGGATACCCCACAGCCATCATGTGACAGCCAGCCGCAGGTGTTCCTTTCAGATGCTCCAAAAACCCGGAAAAGAATTCTATGTTTACCCTGTCCACCTCTTCCTTCTTCTTCTCTTTGTCCTTTATCGCTTTCGTCTTCCTCATGGCTTCCAGGTAATCCGGTGGCACATCCACACCCGCGACATACTTATCGAAGAAATCCGCCTGCCCGAAAGTTCTTGCCGGGAATATCCCAACCAGAATCGGGACATCTACCGTGCCCAACTCATCAAAGAACTTATCTAAGACATCAGTGTAGTAAACGACCTGCGTTTGTAGGTATTCCACACCGGCATTTATCTTTCTCTTCACTTTCCCAACTTCCGCCTTTAAATGTGCCGCACCAGGTGCCGCAGCACCGCCTACGTGCAGTTTCGGCGGGTTATGTATTTCATTGCCTCCAAGGTCTTTGCCCTCGTCCACCATTGTCCGTATCAGCTTTATAAGCGTGGTTGAGTCCAGGTCGAATACCGGCTTTGCATCCGGTGTATCACCCAATGAAACGTGGTCGCCCGCTAAGGCCAATACATTCTTCAGCCCTAAGGCACCAGCGCCAAGCACGTCTGATAGAAGCGCCATTCGGTTCCTGTCCGAACATCTCAACTGGTAAACGCATTCCATACCCGTCTCTTTCTGGATTAGATACGACGCCGCCATGCTGCTAACATACGCGAAACTCTGTGGATTGTCCGTCACGTTACATGCTACTACCATACCCTTTAACTCTCTTGCCATCTCAATCGGCTCGTTGACGTCACCCGCTTTCTCTGGTTCTAACTCGCCTGTGAAGACGTACTCCCCCTCCTTCAACTCTCTCATCAAATCGCTATAAACCTCATCACCCATTTTTCCTTTCACTCTCCTCCTTTACTCATCCAGCTTTGGCTTCGGACCGAATTTTACGGTCATCATTCCCTTCATAGCGCCAATCCCCGCACTCACACCAATCTTTACTGGATCTTCTATCTCGAACAGTCGTGGCCGCTTCATTTTACTCCACTCGTGCGGGTCAAGCATCTGCTCGAACTTCTCGACTTCGCCAAGTTTCTCCATTCGCTTGTATATCTTTACCCAGGCACAGTCCTTTTCCTCGTCTATCTCACACTTATCGCCTTCTCGCACACCACCACAGGGACCGTTCATCAAGCCCTTTCCACACGAAGTCAATGGACAGATGCCAGCCGTCTTGCCTAATTCGCACATTCCGCATGACTGACATGTCTCCTTGAACTTGGTAGGACCGCCGCCTACAAGCCCCAGAGCATCATTTCCCGGGATTACGGCTTTCGAAATCTCCATCTTTTCGTCCATGTATTCGGTCACTACTTGCACTCCATCACCGCAACTCAATACTAAAACGGCATCGCGATTCTCAAGCTCCTTTCGGTTCTTTTCCAGCCATACCCCGCTCTTCTCGATATCACAGGCTTGAATACTGAACGGCAGTGGCATTTTGAAGACATCCTTCCCTTCTTTCGTAAGGGTCTCAGCCATCGCATTTACCGCTTTTGTGTCGCCGGTATGATAAAACGTAGCACAGCCACCACAGCCCATCACTACGACCTTCTTCTTACCTTCGAGGTAACCTAAAATCTCCTCTATCGGCTTTTTCTCTTGCGCAATCATTTTATTTCTTTCTTTTACATACCTCCACTGTATATGAGGGAAAAGAGTGATATATAAGATTTTCTATTTTTGCCGGCATTCCTTTTGTTAGACCACCCCAACGTGTAGCGCAACTAACTAAACAAAAGCATATACAATCCCGCCAGCACCAGTATAACACCCGATATTCTTTTGATAACTAAACTGTACTTGATAAACGGTTTTAAAGTGAAACGAGAAGTATATGCAATTGCAAGCAGTGGTATTCCTAGCCCCAACGAATAGATAGCTAAAAGAAAGCCACCGTATAGTAT
>DAOUUS010000262.1 GCA_030668065.1 Candidatus Methanophagales archaeon | reverse complement strand
TTCCGCCGCTGCCGCCGCCACCACCACCGGATGAGTAGTTGGCAGAACCAATGCCGGCCGAGCCTGTTGCACCGTCAGCGTAAATGGTGCCGAAAACAAGTATCTGCTGGGCATTCAAGAGCACAGCACCACCACCGTTTCCGCCGGAACCTCCGACAGTCCCCTGATGCGGCACCGCTTGAGTTCCTTCGCCACATGCACCGCCACCACCGCCAGAACCGAGAACAAAGGATGACGACGTGTTATCGCCATACGATCTTCCGAATCCCCCCACAACTGAATAATTAGCACCGCCCAGACCACCGTTACCACCGTTACCTGCATAGCCTGCGCCACCACCGCCACCGCCGTAATCACCGTATCTACCAAAGCCAGGACCCGCCCCTAAGTTACCACCGTGACCACCTGTATATCCACTTTCATTCGCGATTATGTTGGAGGTGGCATCTATGTAGATGGTGTTGGCATAAAGCTTCAGGAAACTGTTGGGCACGAGATAGACCGTGCTGCCATTCTTGATTTCTATTTTATCTCGTAGATATACACCGTCTAAGGATGTAATAGTATCATCAATGATGAGTTCGCCTTCCATGTCAGTACGTAAAAGTCTAATCTTATCGAAATTGAGGTCCACATTAGCCTTTCTTGTGTAATTCAAAAAATCCGCGGTTGTTGTTTCTTCCCAGAAGCGGGTTTAGCCGGGCTCTGGAGCTGGAGCCCCGGAAACATAGGGCGTAATATAGAAACGGTCTTCATCACCCCGAAATTCTAAGCTCGAGCCAGGAGGCGACATACCGATGATAGGCACTCGATCCGGCTTCATAGTTATCGCGGTCGTGCCTTCCGCACTCTCACCACGCTGTTTTGCTACTAACACGATACTGTCAACCTGCGAAGCCAGTTCTGAGAACTCATCTACGACTTCGCCGGCATGTGCAGCTTCAAAACTCTTTGTCCATTGTGGCAGACTAATGGAAATAACGATGCTGAATGCGGTAACAAGAATACCGATAATTAGCACGACACCAAGCACCTCCGACACCGCGGAATTGTCATGCCAGAATTTCTTTGCGTTCATAATTCCTTTTCTCTGTACTTGATTAATAGATAAGACCTCGAAATTTATAAAGGACATTGCGACAGTAAAAAAAAGTTGCGCATGTCTGTACTTTTTTTGATTGTATATAAAGTATTTTTTTTGCCAGAAGGATAAAGGGAAGAAATTGCGCCGTAAATAGTTAGAACTTGTACTTTATATACAATAATCTTAGACAACTTTATATATGAAACTGAAAGAGATAAAAGAGCATTTATCAGTTCTTCCTCGGCATGAGTTAGAAAAAATGATAGTTGAGTTATATAAGAAAAATCAGGAATCCCGTGAACTGATTGAACTTAAGTTCAACCCAGCATCAGAGATAGATGCTTTTGAGAAATATAAAAAACAGATTATTTATGAGTTTTTCCCAGATAGAGGATTCGGAAAACTTAGATATTCGGTTATGCGAAAAGCATTGAAAAACTTTACTGATTTATCTAAAAATCATGAACTTATTGCTGATTTGATGATGACGCATGTTGAAAGCGGTGTTAAGTTTACAAATGAATACGGAGATATAAATGAGCGATTCTACGATAATATTGCAGGAATGTATATGAAAGTGTTAAGATATATAACTAAGCATGATCTTAAGGCAGACTTTAAAATGAGATGCAAAGCCGTAGTTATGGACACAAAAGGAATAGGATGGGGATTTCATGACGAGCTGGACGATTTATATTCTGAATATTACGGTGAATAATAATCCATTCATCAATAAGTGTACATCCCTGCGTAAATCCGTGTAATCTGCGTCCCCTAAATAGTTAGATACTTTAACAAACTACAGAAGCGCTAATGTCCTATAGCGTCACCGCTACCACTGCTTTATCCACATTCAATTCTACTCCAGCGCCGTGCCCATAAAATTCCGTTGCCACGTAAGTTTCATTTACCGTTACGTTATAGAATTGCGGGGTCAAGCCCGATTCTTCTAGCGTATCATTGAACCATTTACCCCAGATAGCGGGATACTCGGTAGAGAGATTGAGAGTCAAATTATTGAATTTCGTGCTGAAACTATCGCACGTTTCATATGCGTTTTCCAGTGATGCGGTTGCAGTACCAGAGTACGAATCGCTGGAACCGCTCAAATCTATCATAGAGATATTTATTGCTGGACCTGTTAGATTTGTGATATTAATATGCGGCGGCTGAATGAATAGTCCTTGCGGTTCTCCGTCCACGTTCTGACTTTTTATCACCGCGCCGTGCTCATACGTAAGCGCATGTTTCGGGTAATATATGTGACCGCTTGTGAACTTGATTGTGCCTGATGCTTCGCAACTACCGGGACACCGCCTGCGGGGTCGGACGAGTGAAAATTTATGCGTATGCCAGTAAATTCCGGTGTGTCTGCGTGGTGTCAAAAGTGGATAACTCTACACGGTACTGAATATACTGCTGACAATCAAATACCGAAGTCAGGTCGGTCAGGTTCTGTCCACTTGCGGCTGCGTCACTGTTTTGCCACAGCGTTGCGTTTCCTTCTATCTCTTCGTGTATGCTTGT
>DAOUUS010000193.1 GCA_030668065.1 Candidatus Methanophagales archaeon | reverse complement strand
TTTTGCCGTACCCCGCCCTAAATGCTCTATCCCGGCTTCCATGTCCATTATTACCACATTGCCTTTGAATATTACATGTCGTAGCAAAGAGCCTAGAAAAGCACTCTCGGGGCATACGCAGCCGCTTCCGCCTTTATCTATCGTACCCATTACCAGCAATACTACACCATCGGGTCCCTTTGCGCCATACCGCTCGATGATGTCGTCCACCTTTGGATTCAATTTATAGATGCCAGAACCTGAGTGCGCACCGGTGCGCTCGAAAATCATGTCCTTTAGCTCAGATATCGGTGGCGGCCCCTCTTGTATGCCCAATGCGAATTTCAGGTTCATTGCGGGATCGGCATCCACAGCGATTACACCATGCCCTTCTTTCGCCATGAGTCGTGCAAGGGTGCCCGCGATGGTCGTTTTTCCTACGCCGCCTTTACCCGCAACGGCTATTTTTAGCTTTTCTAACTGCTTCATCTCGTCTAATGCCATGTCGTATGATGGCTTGTGAACATATATATTTTTGCGGATGCCGCGCGGGCTAAAAGTTAGAGGCTATATTATCCGTAAAAAATGGATCATTCTCATTCATTCTAACTCAACTACTGCCACACACAGGATTCCTTTCATCCCGCCCGTCCCAAGTAAAGTCAAACATTTTTCCATCGGCATATGCAACAACTATTCCGGCTATATCGCTCGAAACTAACCCAAACGGAAAAGCACCGGTAGTGTTCGAGTCTATTATTATTATACGCCTGCCCTTCAAATTAAAAATGTCGTCCTAGGATCCCACAGTACCCAGTTGATAAATATGCCACGTTCCTGTATGTAAAGTCCATATGTTCACACTCTTTTTTGCTGTAGAAATGTCGTTTTGCGTGTTTGCGAAGTGCCGAATGCTTTTAGGTGAGCAGAGCAAACCACAAACACGCATGTTTAGGCGCTGTTGAACGCCTTCTCGCTTACTGAATACATGTTCGCTATATCAAGACTTCGTTTAAAGGTCGTCTTGGTGCATGCTCCTTCTCCGGTTCAGCATAGCCTAAGCGGAATGTGAGCTGCGGCATGACGCCTTTCATCGATATCCGCTTGGTCACTTCGGCTTTGATCTCTGGGAGCTGCAGGATCTGGTTCATCGGATGCAAACGGATGCCTAAGTTCGTAGCCAGCAGCCACACCCGCTCGAGTGCCTGCCCCGCTTTGACTTGTGTGGCACGGTCGTTTGCCTGCGAGCTAAGCGCAGCAAGCAAAGGCGCACTCATCAGCACCTCTGAGTCCTTCTAGCTGTGCCCTTACCCATATTCAGGTAGGTCACTGCCAACTGTGCCACCTTGGAGACCAGCCACGGCATACCGAAGGCGCCCTGCCCGATCCAGTAGCCAAGCTCATCGCGCCAGGCAGGGTCGGCGAACTGCAGGGCGTCTGCGTGCACCATCAACTCATCCACCCGGCGCTTGAGGTCCGGATCGTCAGTCACGTGCATTTGGATGCCCTCTTCCACGCAGCAATCATGCAACCGCTGGAGGTCCTCCGGCGGGATGGACCGCGCTTGGTAGGCCTGGCGGTTTGTGTGGCGGGCGATGATGGCCTCGAACAGCGCCGTTGGTCTGAATGCCGAAGTTTGTTCCCGCGGCGTGAATCGCACCACTGCCGCCAGTTCCTCGTTGCTCGGCTCAGGGAAATAGGTCACCTGGTGAGCATAGCCGAAGTGCTCGGCAGCTATCAGCAAGTTCTCCAATGCACTGCCTATGCTAACATGCAATTCCCTCTGGTCCGAGTCGGCTACCTTTAGCCACCGGGTCTTGTCTACGAATATCCGAATTCCGTGCTCACCAATTGAGAATTGCCACGGTTGTGTATTGTGGCTGGAAGGAGCCAGGATCGCATATCGGAGCAAAAATTTCGATTTTTCGGTTGAATCCTCGTCCCGGGGGAAATTATGTTCATTGATTTGCTAGGGCGTAACCTTGGGCTCGTATTTCTTCATCTTCTCAACCTCCGTTCAATATCGGTATTTTTAGCTATTAAAACATACCTTCAATCATGCTTGCCCTCACAGCGGAAAAGAAACTTGAGCGTTTGAAGGAAAAAATAACGGAAAAGGAGAATCTACTTGTCGCTTTCTCCGGCGGCGTTGACAGTGGCTTCCTACTGACGGTTGCTTATGAAGTCCTGGGTGAAAAAGTCCAGGCAGCCACGATAGACAGTGAAGTATTTCCAAGAAGGGACTTAGAGCATGTCAAGAACTTTTTAAACCAGAAGGGCATCGCACATAAGATAGTACCGCTCTCCGTGCTGAAAGACGAAGATTTTGTCGTGAATCCGTATAACAGATGCTATCATTGTAAAACGGTTTTTTCACGAGCGTTAAAAGAAGTTGCGACCGAAGAGGGACTAACAACAATTGCAGAAGGCGTCACCACCTCGGATTTTGGTGAACACCGACCCGGCATTGCAGCATCAGAAGAAGAGGGTTTATGGCACCCTCTTGCGGAAGTTGGCATAACGAAGCCCGAAGTAAGACAAATGGCGAAGGAGATAGGGCTGCCGTTCTGGGATAAGCCACCAAATCCATGCTTAGCTACCAGGATAGCTTTCGGAGAGCGGATAACAAGCGAAAAACTTAAGATGATAGAAGCGGCAGAGGAGTTCTTAATAGCACGGAACTTCGGACAAGTCCGGGTTAGGCTGCACCGTGACGGAATCGCGCGGATAGAGGTATTAAAGGAAGAACTTGCGATGTTTTTCGATACAAAACTGCTAGAGGATATATGTGTACAACATAAAAAGCTGGGTTTCCGTTACGTAACGCTAGACCTTGAAGGATACCGAACCGGCAGCATGGAGAATGGGGCACAAAAAGCTAAGTTCGCTAAGTTTACCATACCGTAATGTCATGAGGACTATACTATTAGTATCTGACTAAAGGGGGCTTAAGAAAAAGATGGAAGAGAATTTTTCGTTGCGCACATATCTTTATTCTCTCAGGTTCTACGTCCTGTTCGTTGTTGCTCTGTTCGTAGGCTCCGCCGTCCTCGGGTATAATGGCATTCTAAACGATGTATTCAATGCACAGTTAGAAGATCTTCAGCAGCTAAGCGAGACTCTAAAAGGCTTTTCCGAGGTTCTTCCTACGTGGCTACTTTTTTCCGTTTTCTTTGTCATTATATTCTTGAAAAACGCTTTTACCTGTTTCCTTGCCATCTTATTAGGACCACTACTGGGTATATTCCCAATGTTTTCTGCTTTTATCAATGGCGGGTTAATCGGATGGTTCGCACGAAAGGAGGGACTGATAATCCTTTTTGCGATAGTACCACATGGGATATTTGAGCTGCCCGCTTTTTTCATCAGTGTTGCAATTGGTTTGAAATTGGGACGCGAGGTACTGAAGAAAAAAGGAGACCGTAATTTGAAGCGAGAGCTGGGAAACGGTTTGAGGGCCTTTTTCACACTTATACTTCTTCTTCTAGTTATTGCCGCTCTTATTGAATCCGCTTTGATTGTCCTATTGCCACTCTTGCTGGATTCTTTTTGAAAGCTACATCACCGCTTTAATAAAAAACCACTGACTTAATACATAAGTGATGCAGTTACGAGAAGGCACGCGAGTAAGGATAAAGAAGAAGAGCGGCAGAGGTACGGTAGTCTATGAAGGAACCGTAATGCCAACTATGTCGAGTAATATTGTCCTAAAGCTCGATAACGGTTATAATGTGGGTATACATCCTGAACACGTAGATGTTGAGGTGATAAAGAGCCCCAATTTATTAAAAGGTACGGGAAAGGGGACTTACGAATTAGAAAAGGGCCCGCGTGGTGAAAATGACTTACCAAGTTTGTCTATTCTCTCCACAGGTGGCACAATAGCCTCTAAAGTGGATTACCGCACCGGCGCAGTATCACCACAATTCTC
>DAOUUS010000111.1 GCA_030668065.1 Candidatus Methanophagales archaeon | reverse complement strand
CACATAACTTCCGGTCACTTCAAAGACATGATCACCCGGATTGGGTGCGTTCACAATGCAATTACCCGAGCCATTTTCTGCGCGGATTGTTAAGCGTTTGTTCACATTTACGTTTTCTGGATACGTTCCACCACGCACAATGATTATGTCACCTATACTTGCATTATCGACAGCCCATTGAATCTTTGTATAGTCATCGGGCACATAGATAACTTCGTCTTCTGATTCAATCCATTCATCTGGAATCTGTGAAAGATTCGTGCAGTTGTGGTCTATGATAATCGCCTCTGCTTGTACAGACGGTATTAAAACCAGCATTGAAATGACGATTGTCAACGCTATCCACCTTCTTTCGTTTTCCTTTTCTATTTTCTTTATTCTCGTCATTTTTTCCCTTTTTCACCTCATGTCTCTTTACAGTCCTTTTTATTCCAAGCAGCAGCAGTCCAATGCTTCTCCATACATGTAGTGCCGTGCTATCCCCCTTGCATCGCCCAGGAAGTCTATATCACCATCGCAATCAATGTCTCCTGCCCACGGGCATTTTATCGTGTCGCCATACATATAGTGTCTCGCCACGCCTCTTACATCGTCCAGGAAGTCCACATAACCATCCATATCCACATCTCCGCATTTCCACGTTTCGTTCAGACAGTTATTGGTCTCGTTGCTCTCCGTTACCGTATCATTGAAATCTGCGCATACCGTTATGTTGTCTTCCGGCGGTGAGTACACCCACGTGTAATTGAAACACCCGATGTAGCTCGCATTAGGAGTCAAATTCACTGGTACTGAATCGTATACCTTCTCAACACCATCCACAAACAGCGTGGTATTATGCCCTGCTGGTACTGTTCCATTTCCCATGTTCGTCACGTTATAGCAAATCGTACAGTTATCAGGCCAGCATACCCACGAATCCGTGATTTCAAGGTCTGACTTCTCTTCTGGATTTTTAACGGTTAACGTTACAGTCACGGCATAAGGGTCCTCATCAGGATCATTTGAACTGATGTTTAACCCGCCATGATATTCACCAGGAGAAAGACCTGTACAATTAACGCATACGCTCACCCGCTTTGTGCCACCCGGAGAAACCGTGAATGAATTTGGATTGGCATCAAGCCAGCCTGAACCTGATTGATAATGGATTTCAATGTCATCCACAACTAAATAGCCGTCACCCTCATTGAAAACAGTGAATGCCTTACAATTCACGCCGTCAGTATGATTTGCATAATAAACCATAGTTTCTATTGCGCATTCGCCATAACCCACTTTGAAATAGCCCGCATCAATCCAGCCAGAGCCCCAACTGTTTTTTACAATCCAGTAGTCGTCTGTTTCGTTATAACCCGTTATTACCACTGCGTGGTTCACATCGTTATCATCGCTACATCTGTAAATACCATTTCCATCGAAACTGCCACCAAAATCGGGCCCCATACCAATAGCAACAGAGAGCGGACCTTTTTCGATTAAATAAACTTTAATTGTTTCTATATCGTTTGGCACACTTCCCGTCTCGTTTATATACTTTAGCCGGGTGCTCCAGTTAGAACATCTATCAGAACAGGTAGTGTCACTGCAAGCACCACTAGTACGATAATTACAGTTGCTGTCACAGATATCGCCATAGCAACTACAGCCGGTACCATCTACATAAGGTAAACAAGCTTCGTCTGGAATACCACTATTCTTAGTAAAATTGATAGCCTCGTAATGCCAGCCGCCACAACATGACCCCGCATTGTAACAATCAGATACTAAATATTCCTCTGAAAGGTCTAAATCTAAATCAGGATTCTTCATAAAGATATTGTACTGTGGTTCCACGACACCCACGGCGGAAAAAGCCCAGCAACTGCCACAACTACCTTGATTCTTAACCGGAGTCATCCAGTCTCTACCATCTTTGTCCCGCCAGTTGAAATGGTCAGGAAGGTCCGTGTCTCGGCTCTCGATGCTGCCATTATTAAGGTTAGTACCGGCGGATTTCTGCACGCCCACAGTACACTTCTCGCTTAGATTAAGTAACTCCGAAACAGTTTTGCGGGTGCCATCAGGCAGTACACAGGTAGTAGATGTTGTAGCAAAACAGTCTTCCTTTCCTTTTAGCGCAATAGGCCAGCCTTTTTTAGCACAGTACGAAAACACTCTTCCACATTCACCGCGATAAAACGCCCAGGCATCGCATTCTTCTTTATCGGGCATCACACAAAAGCCTCGCTCGCCAGATTCTGTCTTTTCTATTTTGTATTCGTAGCCCATATCCATGCAGTAGATTGCAGCGGGATTTTTGATGCCTATAACTTCTCCTTCTGCTTTATTACAGCCACATAGTGGTCTCTCTGATTCGCTTGGTTTATTAGATACAGTCCCAATTGTGTAGTTAGTATCATTTAAGTTACTGATGTATGCGCTATGAGTACAGCGAATATCAGAGGAGTTTTTTAATGTTATACCTGCATTAAGGCTATATACTTCCTCGCAACATTCAAAGTCCAGATGTTCTGGTGTTACGTTAATATCCTGCACACCACCGAGCATGACTGTATTATTGCAGCACTTCGCCGGTAGCGCACCACAATCGTCAGGCATCACTTCTGAGCAGAACTTGAAGTCGCCTATTTCCCAGCCTGCCGTAGGTGAGTGTACCGTAATTGTCCACGTCACATAATATCCACCTGGAAGCCAGTCAAATCTCGAATCCGTCCATATTAAAGTTCCATCGGGTGCATATTCGTAGAAGTAAGCGGTGTAATTGCAGCCATCCCCATAGTTTGCAAATCGTGAGTGATCTATGAAGTCGTCATAAGGTTCATATTCGGGATACTCCGACCAAACACCATCGCCATACCACTTGAAGTCACAACCTCTTGTAATAGGTACGGTGTAATCTTCAATCAGTAGTTCTTGTTTTGATATGCTAATATTCAATTCCGGGAACCTGACGGCATCATGTGCATCAGAGGTGTTTTTCAAATTAGACTCAGCTATTTGGTTTGTTGCCAATTCTGAGACTGTCTTTGCAATTGCTACATTTGTTACATCAAATATCCCCAGCCCGGATAACAATGATAGCGTTAATATTGCTGTCATCGCTATCGGTACTACTCTTATATTTCCTTTACCTATGTCCATTTTTTTCTTATTCTCCTCTCCCATTTCTTCTTTTTAAAAAATATTAATCGGCATTCCGCCGGTTGGTTATACTGATTATTCGTATTCTTGCTCGCAACAGCAGTTCAGTGCTTCTCCATACATGTAGCAAATCGTGCAGTTATCGGAATTCAACCATTTATCTATGATTACCAGATCTGGTTTAGCATGTTCTTCTGCTATTTCTACGAGTCCTTTGTTAATCGTAACATTTGATATTTTATTAGCGTCCGGATCAACTAATATGACTTTATCAAGATGAAGCTCACAAGTTCCCGAGTCCCCTATTACTTCAAAGTCTATCGTTGCAAGCACACTGCGATTGTTTACACCATAACTGACACCTGCTCTTGCCTCAGCATACTCGGTCTTGCAATGAGTATTGTCGCAGTGGTTAATTAATATTATTGTACTGGCACCGTCTTGACTAAGGAAAGGTCCTTCATTTTGAGTTTGCGCTCTCAGCAGGCGGTTATCAAAGTATAGCACGTATTGAGCACCGTACACTTCAGTTCCTTCTGGGGCTACTGTTATGTTTACTGTAAATGTATCTCCCGAAGATACAATTACATGTGACGGCTCAACGCATATCGCGGACGCACTCGCAACGCCCACCACGATGCCCGATATGTGTAATAAAAGGATTACCGAACTTATTACCGTTACCGCGTTTTTTCGTGTTTTCGCCATTTTAATTGTTTAATCAAGTCGGGGCTTATATAGTTAAGGGAAGGAAATTTTGTTCACTTCAGACAAAAATGCGCAGTAGATCCAGTCTTTCTGATGCTGCGCAAAAAAAGAAACACAATGCGGCACTCATTTTTTCCTTCACTCTTTTTCTTCTACCGACATCTTCACTGCACCATCGCATCTTCGCACATTGCGCAAAAAATTCTCCCCCTAAAAAGGTTAGGTTTTGTCAAGAAAACCGAATAAAGTTATGCTTTAACTGAGTAATGCGGTATGTGGATTCCACAATCTCGTTCTATCACCTTTTCCGTCCTTTTTGCACCGAATTTATACTTCTCGTTTGCTCACTTGATGATCCATCTTTCGTTCATGCTCAATCCTACTCCTTCAGATCGCCCACGCTATTTTATAGGGATATACGCGAGATACGTGAGCCAGCACGACCATACTCGCTTTACCGTGGAGATACGGACCCGCATCTCAAATGCGATACTCCGTGTGCTATTATCCAGTATCTTGTGCCTTACGATCTAGTTTATCTTTCGTTCGGTCAACCGACCCTACTTTCGCTTGCCAAGGGTTAACATCTTATGAGTGGATACAAGAAGTTGCCGATGGCAATTTAAGCGAAGCGAAACGCAGCCCTTTAGCCGCTGTTACACGACCCAAAGGGCAAAGCGCGAAGAGTTTCGAGTTGAATGAAAGGCCGTACAGTATCATCATATTTCAGTTTAGCTTATAGTGACCCGTCCATTGAGTATTTCTAAACCGGAACGAGTTAACAACTTCGCAAACTAGTTCAGAACCACGAAATTCGGATTGGTGCTTAAGTACTAATGATTTTACGTCCGCTCTGTGGAGATACAGGAAAACACTTTCTGCCACAAATAAAAAATCGATCTTCCGTTATCAACACGCAAAAAAGCGAGGGTCTAATCCACGACCTAACAACAACGCCTTCCGGCGAACTGCCAATAAATTCAGCTACGAAAATATCATAATGTTTGGCACGAATCGCAACATGAACTACCAACTGTTTATCTAATTTACCCTTTGCAAGAGTTAGCTAATAGTTTATTAAGCTCATGAGTGATTTCGACTGCTTTTGGATCTTTCAAAATTGGAGCCCTTGATTGACTTTCAATGGCGTGGCAATACAAGGTAACAAATGAGGTTGCGGCTACATCTCCAATTAAAAGGTTCACGATTTTTCAGCCGCCTTCATTCGTTGGTCCATAGCTAATTAAAATAGTACAGTTTAATATTTTTCTGCGCAGGTCCTTCTTTCGATTCCGCTTAACGTTTCCGGTGTATGCGAAGTTCACAGAGCAATTTTGGGCGGAGAGCGAAGCTCGCAGACGTTTACGCCGTGTTATCTGAAGTCTAGAGTTGTTCTTTTAAACCCTTCCAATATCTTCTCAATGCTAATTTGTAACGTAATATTACGCATCTAATAATAGTGAATTGCCTCGTTCGTTATAGTCTGCTCAAATACTGTGGCCTGACAAAATTTTGCAAATCGACAAAGAAACTTAATAACGTAATATTCCTCTCACGTTCTCCCAAGATGTGATGGTGATCAGAGAAAATGTGCGGGGTTTTTAATTTATCAGGGGAAAAAAAACGATCTTCATTTTCACGCATTGTGCCGGGAATATATGTTTCATGATCCTGTACAAAAGCTTTCCATCCATCGAATCCTTGATATTTTCTCAAGTAAGTAGGATTGTCTGGATGATCATTTCCGTAAACTTAAAGACAGCCAAAAACCAAAGTTGGCGGTACTAACACGCGCGAGTGTATAACATCCAATCTTAAATAATCACATTTTTATTTTTATTTGACATCCGATAGATGAGAAACGAGCTCACACATTTTAACAGACCTTAAAACCAATTATACAGTT
>DAOUUS010000236.1 GCA_030668065.1 Candidatus Methanophagales archaeon | reverse complement strand
ATTGCCATCATATCCTTTGGCAGATGCACTATTTCGTTAAGGATTATTTTATACTGCCCCTGCGATAAATACACCCAATCCGCATCAAAAACCTGTTTTACTGTATCTGACAGTTTTCGGTCCTTGTTGCTAAAATCAATACTGCCGGCACCCACTATTTTTTCTACTGTCTTTACGGTCAGGTCAACGCCATTTGGCTGTAGTTGCGTGTTCACGTCAACCATTTTCTCGATTAAAGGTGGCTTATCCCGTAAAAGCGCTCGGATTTGGGTCTTTGAAAGTACAGAGCCTGGTAAATTCGGCATTGCGTTATCTGTTTTTACTGTCTTACCTTTACTCATAATCTAATAGTTAATGTCAACTCATTTTTATTTGTTTATGCAATGGACACCGAGGACTACATCGCAAGAAGTGCGCAACTGGCTTTGCTATTAGAAGTATCCGCATATCCAAAACCCGGTAATGTGGACCGAACACACGACTTCGTAGATACGAACTACACGCATTTCCTTGCGTCTTCAGTTGCAGTTTACCCCGTCTTGAGAGCAGCCGCCGCGCGAGAAAACGGTGTGGGCGAACTGGTCCGAACTGGCGTGGCAGAGAGCATGGCGTGGCAGCGTGGCGGGAATACGCACTTCGGCGCATTACTTCTGCTGGTTCCTTTAGCTATGTCTGCCGGTGCTTGCAAAAGTTATAAGCCGGACGAGCTAAACGAAAAAGCGGAAGAGATTATGCGAAACACGAACGTGGAAGATGCCATAGCGGTTTACAAGGCATTTCCGAAGGCGAAAGTAAAAGTGAGAAGCGAAGTGCCGGAATTTGATGTGATGGACGAGGCTTCGCTAACGGAAATCCGAGAGAAAGAGCTATCGCTTTACGATATACTCACCATATCTGCCGCGTATGACTTGATTTCACGCGAATTGGTAACGGGATTTGATAAGACTTTCAGGTCCGCTGCGAGGATAAAAGAATCCGCTGAGGAGAATGGTCTAAACGATGCCATAACGCATGCCTATTTGAGGTTGCTATCCGAAGAAGAGGATACTTTTGTCAAATTGGGTTTCGGCGCGGAAAAGAGCAGATACGTGATGGCACGTGCAAAAGCGATTGTGGGCGGTGGCTACAAACTTAAAGAGATAGAGGTGTTTGATGAGGACTTGATAAAGGCCGGGATAAACCCGGGTTCTACTGCTGATATAATAGCCGCGGCGTTGTTTATCGCTATTCTTGGCGGGTTGCGGGTTTAGCGTCTCAGTAAGATGTGTTTGTGGAACTATGATGTTTTTGTATATAATGTATAACTTCTATTTATTTAGGACACGGATTCAGACGGATTTGAGTTCTTCTGTGTTAATCTGTGTCATTAATCCTTTTTATCTATCTGCCTTTCTGGGTTTAAGGCATTGATACAGAGGCCGCCACGAGCAGAACTTGAGTAATTACAGGTACACATCTGAAGGATACGGTTGCAAGAAATCCATATTCTATTGGTACCTACCGTTTGAATGACATATATGAATCACGGTTCTGTTTGCCCAAACATGTGTCCCGAGGAACAATTTTAATAACATAATAACTTTAACTTAAATAAAGTAAGAACTAATATTGTATCTATGGCGGTATGTAAAACTACAATGGCTGGGAGTAACAAGATGCTTCTCTCGCGGGGACCAATAATAGCGGAACTATTACAAATATATTCAAATACCAGAGATCTTAAAGATCAAGAAATACTGCATAGTAATTCTAATCATCTGAAAGCATATTTTGAGCGACTGGACTATCTGGCAGCACAGGATGTTAAAGATCATTTAGTACGTGATATTCTTGGCAAACCGGGATATGAATCAGTACTTAAAGCTATCGTACGATTCAGAAATCTATATAGTTTGCGACTCGAACTCGAAAATGCAAATGCTATACTGGCTAATGGCGATTCATGGGGTGCGCTGAAGAAATTCACTCATTACTCAAATTACACTCAACTGGCTCGTACTGAATATCAAGGCTCGAAACTAAAACCAGGTGATACGGTAGCGTTTATTGGTAGCGGGCCACTGCCATTAAGCCTTATACTGCTATGCCATCAACATGGCCTTAGAGGCATTGGGCTAGAGCAAGAATCCGACAGAGCAGCACTATCAAGAAAAGTACTGGCGAAACTGGATCTTTCTGAGCAGATAGAAATAATAGACGGAAACCACTTCAAATTACCATCGAATAACGGCTGCAAACTGATCATGGTGGCGGCAGCCGCGGAACCCAAAACGGAAATCTTTGAGTTCCTGGCTAAGGTACTGCCGTCCGGAACAAAAATATCATATCGCATATACGAGAAAGGGCTTAGAAGATTACTGGAAGCGTCTTCATCTTTAAAGTTGCCTGAACTGTTTCGCGAACACCTCAGGATCCAACCTGTGCCGCCTGTCAACAATACCGTGGTATTCCTTACCAAACAGGTTTGCTGAATAGCTACTCATTCGTGGTTTCTGAATGCGCGAACCCCGCACACTCACTTCTCGGCTTCTTTTGTCCTGTCCACCAATATATCTACAATCCTATCATCTACTCCCATTGGCTTAGCATAAATTAGTTCCACATCTCGCCCTATCTCCGCCCATTCGCCCTTGAACGCTATATCCAACTTCTCCGGGATGTCTTTGGTCGTATGCTCTCCATCAGCCACGAAAACCGGCAGCGCCACTATCTTCTTTATACCACTCTCAGCAAGACTTCGCAATACCTCTTCAATGCTCGGTGAATTCAATTGCATAAACGCAATTTTTACGCCTTTAAAACCATCTCGCATCGCCAGTCGTTTTTGCAGCCCCACCAGCACGTCCTTGTTATATGGCAGTGTGCTTCCATGACCTATTAACACGACCGCAACGTTTTCGTCACTTCCTTTTACATTCTTACCTTCTTCTTGTGTCATTTTATTCATCTCTCTCTCCTGTGTTAATTTCCTAAACGTT
>DAOUUS010000008.1 GCA_030668065.1 Candidatus Methanophagales archaeon | reverse complement strand
CGACCTCGTGTATAAACGGAGAATAGAAAAGCGGTACCGGATAAGGGCGATAGACGAGCGAATACGAAAAGAGAGAACGAGAAGCGAAGCAAAGATAATCTCGGAAGCGAGGAGGAAAGGCGTGCCTACCCCCATCATCTTTGATGTTCGCGATTACGAATTGGTGATGGAGAGAATAGAAGGTGATTTAGTGCGGGAAGTGATAAATAAGGATATAAGTGAGCAAATAGGCACGCTTGTTGGCATCTTACACAAAAATGGGATAATTCATAGTGATTTAACCACTTCCAATATCATTTTGGGTAAGGGCAATACCCTGTATTTGATTGATTTCGGGTTATCGTTTATCGAATCAAGCATAGAAGCACAAGGCGTAGATGTCCATGTATTTTTACAAAGTCTTCGTGGCACGCATGAATCCTATGAAGAACTAAAAGATGCTTTTATAAAAGGCTACCGGGGCACTTTCCCGAATGCCACGCAAGTGTTGAATAGAGTAACGGAGATTGAGCAGAGAGGACGATATGTAGAGCGCAAATGAGATATTTATAAACGCCTCTGACCAACTAAGTATATAAAAATGGAATTATCAAAAGCGAAGAAGGTAAGGGATGTGATGACGCGGGGTGTTGTTACTGTACCGCTTGACACACCGGTGAAGGAGATTGTGCGGATCCTTGTGGATGCGAATATATCAGGTATTGTCGTAATTGCACCTAACTGTGAAGTAGCAGGAGTTATATCTGAGATTGACATAATTAAATCTATTGACCGTGATTGGAACTTATTGACTGCTGAGGAAGTTATGTCGTCCTCCGTCAGAACGATAGAGCCCGAAATGTCGCTAACGAAAGCCGCCCATATCATGAATGAATTGAACATACATAGATTATTGGTGCTTTCGCTAAGTCCTGCTTATGGTGTTCCTGTTGGCATATTAACAGCAAGTGGCATACTTAAAGCGATTGTTAGAGGTTAAACCTGATATAAATCAAGGACATTTATGGTTGTGAATCTTATTGTTTTCACCCTTTTCAAAAACTGTATGTAGCGACTGCCAAGAGATTACCGTGCCAAGTCTTCTTCTTTTTGCGTTTTAGCGTGGATATAGCCATTTGGTGGATTTGAACTTGGGAAACCGATCATAGCCTCTGCACCAACTGTTATGCCGTTCATAAAGGGATGTTTTCTGGAGTGAAGAAGGGGAAAACTTCAAGAGTGAAAAATTTAAATAAAAAAATAAAAAAAAGAACCATAGCATATAGAAAAGCTATAGCCCTACTTTAGAGATGTACTATACATTAGAAGTGTAAGAAAATATTATTCTTCCGTGACTACTTCTCCAAATCCAACTCTCCGAGAGACTTTCGATATTTTTACTTTCACACTGTCCCCTTTTTTCGTGTTTGGTACAAAGACCACAAAACCCTCTACTCGCGCTATTCCATCTCCTTCTCTACCTACATCCTCTATCTTTACGTCGTAGACGTCTCCAACATTCAGCGGGGAATTTACCCCCCCTCTTTCTCTATATTGCATGCCTTAAAAACCTCCTTTATTTGGTGATGCGTTTTACTATTTTGCATCTCCTATCACATATATCTTCGCTTTGTATATAAAGGTTAAAACCATATTGTTACTACAAAGCACACAAACGTTACTGCACAATGTTAGTTTCATAGATTAACCCTTAGTTCGTTCATCGCGCCGCCTTTGCCATTCGCTCTTTCTCTTCTTTCTTGTTTATCGAATAGCACTTCGCGTTCTTCGCTGCGTTTAATATCTCATCCGCAAGACACCGTTCCATACTCCTCTTGCTCTTGAAAGCACATTTCTGTGCACCGTGCGCGATGAAAAGTAACGCTTGATCTACTTTCCTTTGTGAAGTCACGTCCACAGGTTTGGGTACTAATATCCCTCCAAAACGCAATCTGATTGTATCTTCCCTCGGACCCGCATTTTGAACAGCGTCCACGAGTACCTGAAGCGGATTCTGCTGCGTTTTCTCATAGATCAAATCAAATGCCGCTTTTACTATTTTGTATGCTTTTAGTTTCTTACCCGTATTCCTCTCCGTCATCATTAGCTTGTTTATGAGCCTTTCCACAACACAAACTTTTGCTTGCTCGAACTGTTGTTTCGCATGTCGCCCGCCGCTATGCAATGCAGAGACAGACTGGAGGCTGGTGTGTCTTTCCACGCCTACGTCTACTATCGTTACTTCGTTAATGTCCCATTTATCAAATACCTTATCAAATACCATTTACCTGAGTACCTTCTCCTTCCTTCCTTTTACCAATTCATGCAGTGAAATGTCTGTTACCGCCACCACCTTAAATCGTACGCCCGATAAGTCGCCGTAGGATCGCCCTTTCCTTCCGCCCATCCCGACTATCAATACCTCATCGTGCTCGTCTATAAACTTTATAGCACCGTCACCAGGACAAAAAGCGGTCACCTGCTTTCCATTCTTTATCAACTGTACACGAACACATTTCCTTATCGCTGAATTTGGCTGCTTCGCCTCTATCCCTACTTTCTCCAAGACTATAGCTCGCCCCATATGCGCACCTTCTAACGGGTCGGCCTTTTTAGCAGAATGCAGATTCCGCCGTGCATAGTTCGCATCACTCCGCTGGAACTTCTTCCTATTACTCTTCGCCTTTCTTGCTGCGTATATCCCTTTTCCCATCGTTTCTGTAACGTTCCCTTTTGGATAGTAATTACTTCTTCAATAAAACTTTACGCTCAAAATTGTAGTTCTCATTTGAGTACCACATCCGCTATATCGTGGTTTCGTTTTAACAATAATTTCACTTTCTTTATCTTCTCGCCGTTTTTCCCGATTGCAATGCCCTTGTCTTTACGCGGAATTTCCACATAAACTAAACTTTTGTCATCTCTCGTCTGCAGCTCCACGTTTTTTACATGAACCGGACGGAACAGATACTCTACGAATTCTTTTATATCCGGTGAATGTTCTATAACCTCCACGTCCCGCCTTAGCATCTTCTTCACCTTATTTATGTTAGAACCATCTTTGCCTATGGCTAACCCCATATCGCCTTTCTTAACCACCAGTATCACTTTATTCGCTGCATAATCCACGATGCAATCTCTGGCTCCCGCACCGGTAATCTGCTCGAATATCCCTATGCACCTTATGCCCTCAGTATCCAGCTTCACCGTCATTTTCAATCACTCTTACTTTTCATTACACGTGTTAGCATTTAGCCATGCCTATTTCCTAGAATACGTGATAGACGGCAAAAGCCGCAATATCTCTGATCCGCCGACATCTACAACGCATAGAGATGCAATAGTGAAGGGTTTGCCGCACGCAAGCCCGAGTTCTGCGCTATTCGCAGGATACTCATAAATTAGGATGTCTGTACCGTTACACCGCTCTCTAAAATCCGCTTTTAGCTCTTTGGGACAGTTAGAGGCATAGATAATTAGCTTCGCCTCTTTCCCCTCAAGTGCTTTCACCGTCTCTCGTGCCCCAATCAAGATTTTACCGCTATTTGCCACCTTTTGCAGTTCCCTATTTATATTTGATTCCTGCGAGTTCTTCTTTGATTTTGTCATTTTGTCATTTCTCCCTGGCTCTTTGCCACTAATTCAACTGAGCCTGTGCCCAATTTTATGGGTTGTCCTACAATCACATTTTCCGTGACGCCTTTCAGTCTATCCGTTTCGCCATGTATAGCCGCATCCAGCAGAGTATCCATCGTGACTTCAAAAGCAGCCCTTGAGAGAACCGATGCTTTCTTTCCCGCCAACCCATGCCTTCCTATCGGCTTCACATCACCCGCCATTGTCATTGCATCCGCAATTAACGTTACATGGCGTGCATCCACACCCAACCCTTGCTCATCCAGTGTGTTCAGCATCTCCTCTATTATCGCATGCCGAGCTGCTTCTATGCCCAAAACATCCGCTATTTCGTTTATATTATTTGTCGTGGTTCTACGATAATCCACGCCTTCTACCTTCAGCACTTTCTTCAACGCTGAACCTTCTGTGTACAACATGTATTCCCCTTCTGGCGTCTTCCTCACTACAGCCCGTTTTACCCCTTCTATGCCCTTTACAAGCATGTTAGCCACCTTGCCCTCAAGCTTCAGCAACTCGTGATAGGACTTAATCTTTGGGTGTAGTTTATACTTGTTAGCCACTACTTCGAGGTCCACATCCATGCCCTTTAGCTTCTCTTCTATCTCCTCTTTTTCGATGTGTCTCTTCTTCAGTTCCCTCGTGTTTAGCGAAAACCATACACACATATCCTCTGTTGAGGTCTCTATTTTGCCTACGTGCTTATCTCTTATATGTGTCTCTTCTATCTCCATTGCTAACGCCTCTGCCATATTCCTATCGAATGCGTACTCTTCCTCCAACTTTACCTGCATCGCAGGCGTTGAAGGCTTCTTCCTCGCATCTACCAACTCTATTATCCGTGGTAACCCGAGCGTTATATATATAGCACCTACACCGGCATAATGAAAAGTTCGCAACGTCATCTGTGTTCCGGGCTCGCCTATGGACTGAGCCGCTACTATTCCTACTGCCTCCCGAGGTTCTACTTTCGCTTCTTCATACTCGCCCTCAACTCGCTTCAAAACCGCAGCCACATTATCCGCGTTTAGCTGCGCTCTTACCGACCTCAACTTCTGCTTCAATTCGTTCTTTATCTTTACGGGTATCTGGCTTTCATTCACTTTTGACTCTATATCACAAAGTTTTATCTCGCCTTCTTCCACCCTACCCAGCATCTTTAGAATATCATCAATGCGCGTCTTCTCTACTCGCATATCTAGTAAGTCATCACGACCGACATCTAGATCTGCCAGAACAAAGTCTCCGCACATTTGCTCCACAATCTCGGCATTTATATCCAAGCTAACCAAATCTTTCTCTATTTTTTCCTTATCCGCCGCTGCACTTATTACCATCGTTACCTACGTACTCACCTCTACCCCTACCTCAGCCCTTATTATCTTGTCTATATCCACAACTTTCCCGCCTTCGCTTTTTGATGGGTCAACACCATCTTCGCCATATTTGAATTGTACGACAGTATCCCTCGTTTCTCGGACTGTACCATCATACTTCACTTCAAGGTCCTGTAAAGCGTTAATGAGCCGCCTTTGGAAGTAGCCACTCTGTGAAGTACGAACCGCAGTGTCCACCAACGCTTCTCGGCCTCCAACGGCATGGAAGAAGTATTCTGTAGGAGATAGCCCATCTTTAAATGACGCTCGTACGAAACCACGTGCATCTGCGCTGCGGTCATCGGGTTTGAAGTGCGGTAACGTTCTCTTCTGGTAGCCCCTACTTATTCGTTCTCCTCTGACTGATTGCTGGCCCACACATGCAGTCATTTGCGTTAAATTTAGCAGAGACCCGCGTGCACCCGATTTTGCCATGAGCACACCAGGATTTTCTATGCCAAGATACCGTTCTGCGATGTCGCCTGCATCATCTCTCGCACTGCCTAAGCTCTGCATTATCAACAGCTCTAATGACTCCTCTAACGTCCTACCAGGTAACGCTTCCAGTTCTTCGGCCTCATACGCCATTATCAAAGCATCAACTTTCTTCTCCGCTTCATGTACAGCATCTTCTCTTATCTGATCTTTCCCTTCAAGTGGTATATCCTCGTCACTTATCCCGAAGCTGAAACCACTTCGTAGAATAGCGTTAATAGCGAGTCGCGAGGTATTATTTATGAACTCTTTCGATGCTACCTCCCCGTAATGCCTGAAGATTCTGTCGATTATTAGTCCTTTGAACGAACCGACCGCAGCTTCATCTATTACTCCGCTTATCAATTTACCATTCCGTATTAAAACATACGCCTCGTGGGGACAATTCTCTTTCTCACACGTCAAACCTTTCTCGATGCACTTCTCGCACACCTTACCACGGAAATTCAAATTCAGGTCATCCGGTAAGATCATACTGTATATCTGCTTGTTAGTCCAATACGGGACTTTCTCGTAAGTGCTCGAAATGAAAGTCCCTGCGGGCTCGCCCAAATCGTCAATATCCACATTATCCAGTAGATCCAGCACTGCTTCCTTCTCAAACTTCTTCACTCCACGTGTAAGTAAAAATATGCCCGTGATGTGATCGTGAATGCCACCTATAATCGGCCTGCCGAACCTTGGCGATATTATGTTTCGCTGCACCGCCATTAGAATCTTCGCCTCGGCCCTCGCTTCCTCTGTCTGCAGTACATGCATGTTCATTTCATCACCGTCATAATCAGCATTATACGGTGGACAGACAGAAGGATTTAATCTGAACGTCTTTCCCGGCATCACACGTACATAATGCGCCATTATGCTCAATCTATGTAGAGACGGCTGTCTGTTGAACAAAACGATGTCGCCATCTACAAGATGCCGTTCCACCTTCCAGCCCACGCCCAATTCTTCTGATAAAGCCTCATAATTGATGTCTGTTACTTTTACCTTTTTACCATCTGCTCTCCGCACATAATTAGCACCCGGATGTTTTCCGCCACGGCCCATTGTCTCACTCAATAGTTTGAGGTTCCTTTCGGTCACATTAACGGTGATGGTCAGCTCTTTTGCTATTTCTTCCGGAACGCCAACCTCACCTATATCTATGTCCGGATCAGGCGATATAACCGTTCGAGCAGAGAAATTCACTCTTTTCCCAGACAGCGATCCCCGGAACCTTCCTTCTTTGCCCTTCAACCGTTGCGCCATCGTCTTAAGAGGTCTGCCACTCCTGTGTCTTGCAGGTGGTACCCCCGCAATGTCGTTATCGAAATAGGTGCTTATGTGATACTGAAGAAGTTCCCACAAATCTTCTATTATCAACTGCGGTGCACCCGCATCCCTATTCTCCATAAACCGCTGATTTATTCTTATTATGTCCACCAATTTATGTGTGACGTCGTCTTCGCTTCGTTGCCCGCTCTCTAAGGTGATGGACGGTCTTGCAGTTACCGGCGGAACGGGTAGTACGGTCAGGACCATCCACTCGGGCCTTGCACTTTTTGCATCCATACCTAAAATCGCAAGATCCTCGTCCGGTATCCTTTCAAGCCGTTCTCGCACATCAGTGGGCATCAATCTGCGCTCTTTACCATCTTCATCTATTTCCTTGTATGTAGTAGGTTTATCGTACTTTATTTGTCTCTTACGCTCACCACAGTAAACAGTTAACTCCAAGCCCTTACGTCTCAAAAGATAGATCTTCTCTTCATCTGTTATTGTCCATTTATAGTTATGTACGTTTAGTTTGCCCGCAGTCTTCTTCACCGGTTGCTCATATGTACGCCCATCTTCAAATTCAATAGAGATCTTGTCTCTTTTCGCACTTAGGGTGATTTCAACCACGTGTTTATCCACGGAAAACGTTAATCTCTTGTCCTTTTGGGTTTTACTGAATTCTGCATTTTTTACCCATGTAAAACCAAAATCATCTATCAAGTAGCTTCGTAGCAGCTCGCTATCGTTGCCCGGAACTTCACGCCAGTCAAAAATACATTTATCGTCTAAGCTCCTCTTAATATGCGCGGTTTTGGTAAGGGAATACCCTTGCTCTTCTAGTCTCTTCTTTAATTCGTTTGAGATCTCTTCATTTTTCAAACTTTCACTTAAGTCTTCCGCGTCAACGCTAAAAGATTCACCGCAGTGCATACATACATCTTTCTTCGCAGCTTCTTTAAATATAAGCTTCACCACTTCGCCCACATCCGCTTGCCTCTCTCTTTGCTGCCCTATTTCGTATAAAAAGTGCTGCCGATCCTCTTCTTCAAGCAAGACCTTTCCGCATTTCCTACACGTTGCGCTTAACATTTTGTATATCAGTTTGACATACCCTATGTGCATAACTGGTGCAGCAAGCTCTATATGCCCAAAATGGCCAGGACATTCACCCATACGACCACCACAGGTTTTACATCTTAGACCAGGATCAATAACGCCTAACCGCTGGTTCACCAAACCCAGCTCTATCGGAAAACCGTCTTCACCATAAGTATCTGCTGTTATCACCTTCGCGGCGCTCATCTTCCTTATCTCTTTCGGTGATAGCAGCCCAAATTTTAGCCCTTGTATTCTCTTCGTTCTCATCTTAAACCGCCTCCTCCAGCAATAATCGCGGTGCGATACACAGCACCTTCATCTCGTCCAGTAGTAACTTAAAAGCATAACTCATCTCTACGGGATATATATCCGTGTCCGAACCACAATTTGGACAATGCGCCGACCCAGTTTTGCTATCATGGCTCGCAATCATACCACAAGCGCCACATACCAGCTCAACAACCCTGTCCGATGCATCCAGTAGTCTATCTTTTAACGAAATCGCAGCACCATAACCTATAAGAACATCTCGCTCCATCTCACCAAAACGGAGTCCACCCTCTCTTGCCTTTCCTTCCGTAGGTTGCCTCGTTAAAATTTGCACAGGACCCCTCGCCCTTGCGTGCATCTTAGCCGAAACCAGGTGATACAGTTTTTGATAGTACACGACACCTACGAATACGTTCGCCTCTAGCTTCTCCCCTGTTTTCGCATCCCGCATTACTTCTCTACCGGTATGAGAGAACCCTGCGCGTTCAAGTCCCGCTCTCAAATCTTCTTCGGACTCACCAAAAAAGGCAGTTCCATCTATATTTCTGCCCGCCATCGCACCCATTTTCCCGCCTAGCATCTCCAGCACATGCCCCACAGTCATCCTCGAAGGGATAGCATGAGGATTTATTATCATATCCGGGATAATCCCACCTTCTGTGAACGGCAAATCCTCTGGTGGTACAATTAGCCCAACAATCCCTTTCTGACCATGCCGAGATGCGAACTTATCCCCGATTTCCGGTATCTTATGATCTCGAACACAGATTTTCGCTAAGCGTCTATTGCTACTTGATTCCATAACAACGACAGAATCCACTATCCCTTGTTCGTTAGACCGAGTACAAACAGAGGTGTCTCTCCGCTCTAACGGGCTTAAAAGTTCAGTTGATTCCTCTAAGAACCTTGGAGGGCTTGTTTTACCTATTAACACTGCATTTGGCGGGACCTCCACTTCTGAATGTATTATCCCATCCTCGTCAAGTTGGTTATACGCCTCGTCCCCCCTCACGCCCATGATTTCTGTATCGGGTATCTCAAACCGATCTTCTTCTCCCCCGGGGTATCTTCTCTCTTCTCCTGCGTATGTTCTGAAGAAATGGCTCCGCCCTAATCCGCGGTTTATTGCCGCGCGGTTCATAATAAGCGCATCTTCCATATTATAGCCTTCATAGCTCAAAACGGCAACGACAAAATTTTGCCCCGCCGGTCTTCTTCCATGTAAAATAAGGTCGGCTGTTCTTGTCTGTACCATCGGCTTCTGTGGGGTGTACAGAATGTGTGTTCTGGTGTCGGCACGAGGTTTATAATTCGCAGTAGATAGACCTAAGGATTGTTTCAGCATAGCACACCCCATGGTGTTACGAGGTGACGAATTGTGATCGGGATAAGGAATTAACCCAGCGACTATGCCTAAAATCAACGATGGATCCACCTCCAGATGCGTATATTCTTTGCCCTCTATACCTGTCAAATCCTCTTCGTTCATTGCGATCAGGGCATTCTCCTCCTCTTCGGCATCCAAATACTCTATCGTCCCTTTAATTACCAGGTCTTCAAACCCCAATTCGTCATTTCTCAGCTTTTCTATGTGCGATTCCGTGACCAGCGGTTTACCATTTTCTACTATTATCGCAGGCCTCCTCGCCCTTCCCCGGTCTGAGTTTATTATTATATCCTTTCTGTCGCGGTAATATGCGATATTCAGTTGGTTCGTTAGTTCCCCCTTTCTTCTCAATCGCTTTACATCAGCCACAAATAGCTCAGGTTCGACAGAGAAACCTATGAACTCGCCGTTCACAAAGACACGAATTCTGTTTTTTGAGTCTATATCCAAAGAGCGATCTGGCGGGATAATATCAAGTGCATACAAAGTATCTTTAAAACTTTCGGTGTCCACCCCCACTGTTAGCTCAACCATCTGCGAAAAATTTTTCACCAATCCACAATTAGGACCTTCCGGTGTCTCAGTCGGACAAATTTTACCCCATTGCGTGGGGTGCAGATCACGAGCTTCGAAATGTGGCTGAGCCCTCGACAAGGGAGAAATTATCCGCCTCAAATGGCTTAACGTGGCTATGTAATTGCTTCGTTCCAACAACTGAGATACGCCTGCTCTGCCGCCCACCCAATTCCCTGTTGCCAAAGCGTGCAATAACCGTTCTGTGAGTACGTCAGACCGAATTGCTGTTGCAATCTTCAGTTCCCGGCTTCGCATATTCGCACGTTCCAACTGGTACCGCATATCCTTTATCAATTTGGTAAATGATACCCGGAAAAGGTCTTCCATTAGGTCTCCCGCAAGTTTAAGACGTTTATTTGCGTAATGGTCCTTGTCATCACCGCTTCTTCTACTTAATTTGAGTTCATAGCACGCTTCCGCCATTCTGCCAATGAAATGCGCCTTCGCTAACCTGTCATCGAGATGAGGTAGGAAATAGCGGTCGAGGATGTAATTGACACGTCTCTCCCGGTACTCCCGTGCCTGCGCGGGTGCAACTTTTCGCCCCAATGTATCTATCGCGTCTTCTTTCGTCTTCACCTCGCACTCTTCTATATTCGCACGGATGTGCTTTGCGATCTCCGGGTCGTCAGAGACCGCTTTTATGATTTCCTCGTCACTCTCGAGCCCCTGCGCCCGCATAAGTGTCACAAATTCTATTTTACGGGATACCGCAGGGAAAGAGACTTCAAGTATCCCTTTCTTACTTATTTCTACCCTTATTGGAACTCGGAACCCGTGTTTAAGAGAGAATACCTTTGAAACTACGCTTTTACTGCCATATTTCTCCTCGAAGTTGACAAATATCCTGTTCGGTGCTAAGTCCTCTAACGTTATTATCACATGCTCAGAACCATTTATGACGAAATAACCGCCTGGATCAAGTGGGTCCTCTCCCACCCTTACACGCTCTGTATCTGATAGTCCGTAGAGGTTACAATTCTTTGATTTTAGCATAATTGGCATCGAACCAATTTCAACCACTTTATTTTCGCTTTCGGGTACCTCTTCCTCGTTTTCGTACCTTTTCATCAACTGCATTTCCAGATACACAGGTGCGGCATAGTGCAAATTCCTTAATCTTGCCTGTGCCGGCGAAATCGTTTCATAGGAACCGTCTGCTTCCATAGCCTTCGGAGTCTTAACGCTAATTTTACCAAACTTCACACCCAGTTTGTACTTCGCCGCATCTTCTTCTCCACCACTGATGGATGTTTCTATATATTGCTGCTCATTCACGATTTTCTGCATACCTTCTTCAAGGAAGTAATTAAAAGAATCGAGTTGGTGTTGTGCTATTTTTTCCCTTTTAAAATACGTCTCTGCAAGAATTCTCCTGTCTAACATGTTACAAACCTCTTTTACTTTATAACCAATCGGTAAGATAAAGCTGTACCTGCTGTCCTGCTACTTCTTCTTACCTCTACCACATCCCCCAGCTCTGCGTTTATCTCCTTTATGACCGGGTCAGTTGATTTGATTTTAGGTAGTTGTTCCTTACGGATTTTGTACTTGTTCAAAAGCGCGTTTAAATCCTCATTTGTTATTATCTCATGTATAGGCACAGACTCGTGTTCGAGTATCGAAACATTCCCCTTTTTCATATTCTTTCCTTCTACTACTCCTTTTTGTTTGGATTTGGTAACGGGCTCGACGGGATTTGAACCCGCGACCGACGGGTTAAAAGCCCGCTGCTCTACCGTTCTGAGCTACGAGCCCCGTTAGAGATGTGGGTCCACAACATCTCAAGAGCGGCATTCGCCGCCTCACGCTTGTTTCCTTCTCTATCCTCATGGAAGATATGCTTCGCATGATAGACGTAATCTTTTGTTGCTAATGCTATATAAACTAATCCAACAGGTTTGTCAAGAGTCCCCCCTGTGGGTCCCGCAATACCCGTGGTTGCAATACTCACGTCACTACACAGCAAGGTTCTTACCCCGTTCGCCATCGCCATCGCACATTCCGCACTTACAGCACCTTTCTCCTCTAATATAGCCTTAGTGACGTGCAAAAGTTTTTCCTTTACTTCATTCGCGTAGGCGATTACACTGCCTTTATAATAGTCAGAACTGCCGGATACATTTGTTATCCTGTGTGAAATTAGCCCACCAGTGCAGGATTCCGCTGTGGCTATACTGATTCCTTTTTTTCTCAGTTCCGCTCCAATTTCCGCTTCCAGCATCTGCATTTACTCTTCCCTCCCGGCTCTCAACATATGAATATTGTAGATTGCAACTTATTTCTCTACACCGTACCGCACCTTCACAGCCACGCCATGCTCAAATAGTGCCATTTCCGCGGGTGACAACATGGCTTTCCCTGTTGCAAGTAAAATATCGTCTGCACTTACCAATATAACTTCATTATAAGCCATTATCTCAGGATCAACGTCTATCACGTGTTTACAAAATGCCGTTCCGCCTTTTCTTATGAATTCACTACTCTCTTTGTTCATCACAACCCTCATCTTTGGATATTCGAAAAAGCTGCGCAACCGTTCTGCACCTTCTATACTCAGCGTGAGCAGTCCGTCTAAACTCCTTAGAGTCGCTATTCGCTCGCCACCATCTGTTATCTGTGATATTCTATTCGTCTTTGAGAGGATAAACTCTACGGTCGGGGGGAACAAAACCGCACCTGCTCCCGCTCCAAATTGATAATCCGCTATGACCCTTGCTTTTTTGTGCTGCTTTTTCAGGTTATCTTTGTTTATATTCATGTTTTATGTGTAGAACAGTCCGCTAACTTCTTCACAAATACGGTAAGTTAGAGTTTAAGTTTAGATATATTCTCCATGTCAACTATTAACCCATTATAGATAATTAAAACTTCCTTTCTGATTTAGGGTAAGCCGTTATGAAAAGGACGAGAGGTGTCAGGACTATCGCAGTACAGCGAATAGATCGGCTTTTAGCGCTTGCTGCGGAAGAGGCGAAGAAGGGCAAAGAAAAGCGAAGTGATAGATACGTTCAACTTGCTCGTAAGGTTGGGATGCGGCATAGGGTGCGAATACTCTCGGATTTGAAAATGTGGATTTGCAAAGGCTGCCACTCGTTCTTAATACCAGGTAAAAATGCACGAGTACGTCTCAGGAAGGGTTATATCACGACCACCTGTCTGAAGTGTGGAATGCAAATGAGACGCCCCTATAAAGCGCCACGACCACCCTCGCCTCGGAGGAACTGAAAATTACATTCTTTCATTAGCTCAAAAGCATGCTTCAAATTATCGAAACTTGTAGCGTATGATATTCTGACGTGACCCCTGCCACGACTCCCAAAGGCGGAACCGGGTGTGACTATTACCTTCTTCTGTCTAAGCCGCTCCACAAATTCGTTTTCATCCCCTACTAAAGGAAAGACATAAAATGCGCCTCGTGGAACCGGAAATTGCAAGCCCATACCAGTAAGAGTATCAACGGTGAAGTCTCTTCTCCTTTTGAATTCACGCCACATATCGGCTACGCATTCTTGTGGACCTGTAATAGCAGCCAACGCCGCTTTCTGTGATATGGAAGAGGCACATGCCTGGATATATTGATGAATCTTCAACATCTGGTCCACGTATTCTTCGCGCGCCGCGAGATAGCCTAAACGAAACCCGGTCATCGAGTATGTCTTCGAAACCGCGTTTATCGTGATGACATCGCCTGAAAAACGTGCGGGGCTTATGTGCTTCGCTCCATCATATATGAGATACTCATAGACCTCATCCGAGATGATGGTTATATTATGGTCGCTCGCGAGGTCAGCAAATGCTTTTATGTTCGCCTCGCTTTCCACGCTACCCGTAGGATTTGCAGGCGAATTCACGATGAGCGCTTTTGTTTTTGCCGTGATTCTTTCCTTCAATGCTTCTACGGACATCGTAAGGTCTTCGGTCAGCGGAACGCCAATCGGTTTTCCCTCTGCCAACTTTGTCAGTGCCGCGTAGGAGACAAAACAAGGGTTCGGCATCAGCACCTCGTCTCCTTTTTCTACTACTGAATGGATAGCGATGTGCAATGCTTCGCTTGCACCAGCGGTAACTATTAGCTCGTCTGGACTAACAGAGAAGTTGTTATCACGCTGGAACTTATTGCTTATCGCCTCCCGCAACTCAGCTATGCCTTTGTTGGATGTATAACCGGTGAATCCCGATTTAAGGGCTTGTATCGCAGCAGTTTTTATATGTTCCGGTGTCTCAAAATCCGGTTCCCCAAGTCCAAGGTTGATAAAATCTCCGGACAACGCTTCAAATGCTTTCCTTATGCCCGAAATGTCTATGTGCTCTATGCGATGTGCGAATTTAGTTCTCATTTCATTGTTAGCTTATCTAGGGCTCACATATTTAATAATAGTTTTGATTTTTTACGTCAGAACAAAATACTGTGGCACCCGCTGATTGTATGACGCACTTTAGCCGCCTCCACCAACCACCCACAAAATATTAGTTTATCATCCGCCAATCAATAGAAACTGCTTACTATACCTTTACCGTCCAAAACGAATACTTATGACAGAACAGTACCTAAAGATGGATGAATTATCATTTGACGTGCGGCTGCATCGGGAGTGCGGTCAAGTGTAGGACAGACTCGTTATTTTGCAGTAAGTCGGTCATATGTATTAAGGAACTTTTCACTAAATTAGGCTGCTTTACCAATGAAATAATATATGTTGGTATACTACAATTGTACATCTATTATAGAGGCGGTTTGAACGGTGAGACAGATAGGGGACGTGGAATTAGGACTCACACCGGTTATAGTGGGAGTACTGAAGCGGTTGTCCATTCAAGATGCAAATCGGGCAAAGGAAAGCGGAGCGGATGTAATAGAGTTACGAATAGACCTTTTAGAAGGTGATGAGAGAAACATAGAGAAGGTAAAAGAATTCCTTGAAGAGCAAAAACTGCCAGTAATCGTAACGAACCGGCGAAGAGAAGAAGGAGGCTCTTTTGTGGGCTCAGAAGAAGAAAGAATAGCCATGTTGAGTAGAATCATTGAAACAGCACCGGTAAACGCGGTGGACATCGAATTCCTTTCACACGAAGAGGTAAAGAACAAGATAATAGCAAAGGCAAATAATCTGCACATACCAGTAATTATTTCTTTTCACGATTTCAACGGCATGCCACGCCGTGAGGATATATCGAATATCATAGAGTGTATGTATGACGAAGGCGGCAGCATAGCGAAGATTGCCGTGACCCCGAAGTCGCTAAACGATGCGTTATTTTTACTTAAGCTGACTCACGAGGTATCGAGCGTCGGGAAGTTGTTAATCTGTATTGGCATGGGTTCTGGTTCTGTAGGAAGACATCTGCGACTAATAGCACCTTTATACGGGTCAGTGTTGACTTATGGGCATATAGAAGGCGAGGAAGGCGTAGCACCCGGGCAATTTAGCGTGAGTGAGCTGAGACTCATACTGGACAAAATAGGCACGGCAGAAAAGCTATGAGTTTGTGTTTAGTTATAACCCTTCTGTGTTAATCCTGTGCAATCTAATGTTCTATAAATGCAAAAAAACGCTTTTTTAGTGAATTCATTGATTCTATGTCCCGGTACCCTCTGAGCCCCATTATCTTTCCTATTTTATCCCTGTATCGCTTCTCTATCTTTATACCTTCACGCTCCAACCGTACCGTCAATTTCTTATTGATACTCTTTCCCGCTCGGTCATAATCGGTAAGAATGGTAATGCGCTTGTACCTGCTCATCAGATAATCCACGAACTCGGCATAGGAATAGCCAGAAGAGCACATTGCTATCTCCTTCGTGACGCCCATTTCCTGCAACGCTTCTTTATCGTGGACTCCTTCCACGACAACAGCATCCACAAAATCGTCCATTTCTTGTAGTACTTTCGTTAGTTCTATGTACGTTTCGTAATCGCCCATTCGCATCGCTCTATAGGATCGGTTCATAGCATCTCTGCAGCAGATAATTTTATTCTATTGCGCGGTTAAAAAGTTATGGCTGGAAGATGTTAGAAAATTGGAACGTACTGGTGGTAGCAGAAAGGCATAGTGAAGATGAGTTATTCGAAGAGCTGATAGAGGTGGGTGAATTTGAACGTTCGGGCTTCAGTGACATCTTAATAGGAAACGTGGAGGACATAGTGGAATTCTTAGAGGACGCAGAAGATAAGAGATACAGTCGTCTGGATCGTGTAGTACCCATTGACGATTCGTTTGCTCTACCTACAGATAATTTCACTGATCTATTGAATGGTATATTAGAGCGGTGATGGATGAAGTAACGCGAGATCATAGACTTCAGTATCGGGAATATTTATATAACAGATTTAGTTAGTTTTATGAGGAGACACAAATATGAGTGATGATATTGAGCTGTCACTGGCTGAACTCAGGGAACACCTGGAAAAAGAAGGTATTCAACCGTCATACCATCGTCTGAAGATTCTGGAATATATGATGAACCACAGAACTCATCCAACCGTTGATATAATTTACAAGAATCTTTCAAAGGAGATACCAACACTTTCAAAAACGACTGTCTATAATACTTTAAAACTTTTTGTGAGCAAGGGAATTGTCCAGGAGCTGACGATAGAAGAGAAAGAAGTGCGATACGATACCGATACAACGCAACATGCACACTTCAAGTGTATTGAGTGTGGGGGCGTGTATGATGTAGCTCTGGAATATACAATCGTTGAGCTGGGGACGGTAACAGACGAGGGTCATAAAGTTATAGACTGCCAGGTTTACCTGAAAGGCATTTGTAAAGATTGCTTAAAAAGTGCCCAAAATCAAATTAGAGTCTCGAAAAGTTGAAATACCAAAAACCAACAGAAAAATCTTAATATCTTTGAACCCAATGTTTGTGGAAAAACAACGCTTCTGATGACAATGCTTGGCCTATGGATAGAAACAAAATGCCGAGCAAAAGAGATAGGCAAAGCGGCATTGGACGAATTTCCGGAATCTCATCATTCATATCCTTGTACCGCGAGTATGGATAAAAACCGTGAGCTTGGTGACATTATACTTTACAGGGCAGGGTATATTTTTAATTTTGATTCAACCCGTAAAAACTTAATCATCCGGACAGTAGCGTCCGTGTAAATCTGTAAAATCTGTGTCTATGATTTTTATCAAAATGGGTAAACTATTTACTGAGTTCCCTCAAGCCTCTTCTTTAGCACCTTTACCTTCTCCCGGAGCATAATCGCCCGTTCGAACTCAAGTGTATCCGCAGCTTCTCGCATCTCTGCTTCTAGTTCAATCACTAAATTCGGTATATCGCTTTTCGGTACGTGCTTCGTATCCTTTACTTCGACCTCTTTTGCTTTTATCGCCTTCTTTATCGTCTCCGGTACGATTCCATGCTTTTTGTTATACGCTATTTGCAGCCTCCGCCGCCGGTCCGTCTCCTTTACCGCCTGTTTTATCGAATT
>DAOUUS010000248.1 GCA_030668065.1 Candidatus Methanophagales archaeon | reverse complement strand
TTTGCCGGCTCGCCTTTAACCACCGTTCGTGTCATATCCGCAAAATAGCGCTCGGTCTTCAATCTCGGAAAGATGTCTATGATGATGGCTTCGCAAGCGGAAATAGGGCCACTGCCTGTGAAATGAGGTACCGCTGCTCTTTTGCCACATGCTACTATTGGCTCACCGGCATCACATGTGCAACCGGAATCAATCAAAGCGTGTTCTATATATGCTTTTAACCGTTCAGAAGTTAAAATCGTGTCGTGCGCCACGAGAAGATTGCCCTCCACGGTAGAGCCCTTTATAACCCCTATGGCGGTTTCCATTGCATGCTCGCATGCTCTTTGTGCCTTTAAAATACACTCTATTTCTTGTTTAGTTTTTATCTCTCGCGGTTTCGTCAATAAAAAGTCCTCCACCTGAACCACTTCTATGCCGCTCTTCTTCAGTGCCTCGGCTAGGTATAACGGGAAATACCTTGGCACCTCAACCGCATTTACGGATTCTTCCTGGAGTATCCGAACAATGAGCTCTTCTGTTTTCAGTCCTTGCCCATAATCAAACGTAGAACGAACGTCTTTTAGGCTCGACTCTTTTTTCGCCCTTTCATACTCCATCTGCGAAACGATGAGTATCTCTTTTCCTGTTGCATTCTGCGAAATGTGAAGATAAACGAATGGGGCATTAGATAAAAAATGCGTAGCGTAGTACATATCCGCGTTATGCGCGCTCTCGCTGACCATTAGAATGGGTTTTTTGCGCTCTTCTGTTTCTTCTTGTGTTGTCAGATTGCTCGCCATATTTTTTTGCATTGTGTTAATCCTATTTGAGTGATCTCCTTTTCTCTTTGTCTTCAAATCCGCTATGAACGATTCCATATTTCACTCTGAATTTCTTTAGAATGTTCCTTAAATCATTTAAAATAGCACTTTCAATATCAATCAAAATTCTGCAACTCTTTTCAGCCTCGATTTTGTATTCCAGGACCTCCTCTCTTTCTCTGAATTTGAGAAGCTCTTTTCCATATAAACTCCAGAATTTATGATAGACATTGCGTTCGTTTAACTCTTGCTCATTATTAACAATGGACTCTAAAATGTTTCCAAAATTTTCGGCCGTGGGGTCAAAAAAACTTGCATTACCACGTTTTTCTCTGCTCTTATATTCTTCAAATCTCGTGGAAATCGTGTTTTTGAAATCGGGCAACGATTTAATATTGTCGGCAAACTCTTGCAAACACGCACGCAACTTTTTCACCTCCCCATCATGCTTTTCTATTTTATCTGTAACCTTTTGATTATCCTTCTTAAAATCGTCACAAATACGCTTATCCCACAAAAATATAGACAGCGTGTTAACATGTGTTGGATAGCCACTTTTTTCCCATCCTATAGTTCCCTTCTCCAAGTCTCTTTTCTGGCTCTCCAATCTCTCAACCAGAGGATATATCACAACTTCAGCGATTTTCTGAATACGCGGCTTGTTTTTCTCTCTTCTCTGTTCTATGTGGCGTAAACATGTTAAAATTACGGCAATTACCGCGGCTGCTGCTATCACTATAGATGAATATTCGTTTGCGTACAGTAGTATATTGGAAATCATATACAATACCCAATATTGCCACTAAGAGAAAAAGCATATCCTTTTTATCTCCTTTAGATATGGATATATGATAAGAGGTAATGTTAAGGAAATGAGAGAAGAAGGCGAAGAAAGAGAAAGCTGGTTGGATAAAATAGATATAACCCGGTATTCGATAAAAAGCATGATTGCGATACCCCTGATCATTTTGCTTATCGCTTTTGCTGTGATTGCATATACGCAATTTAGTGTAGGTTCGCCCGTTCGTATGGGGATGGACTTCAAAGGCGGAACGATGGTGGAAGTGGCGACAGATGAGTCGCAAGAAGTGCTAACCGCGAAATTTGCCGAATATCCTCTTGTACTCGTAGGGAAGACCGGTGTAGGAAACAAGAAACGAATAGAATTCGGACCTATGGACGAACCGCAGCGGAACGAGTTAATAGATCTGCTAAACGACTGTTATGGCGTTGGAACTTACATGATGGCGAATATAAGCCCTGTATTCGGTGAGCAATACCTAAAACAAGCATTATATGCTATTATACTTGCTTTTACTTTGATGGCGATTGTGGTATTCGCGGTATTCCGAAAGATTATACCACCCTCAGCAGTAGTTTTTGCCGCTTTTTCTGACATCGTAATCGCTATCGCCTGCATAAACCTGATTGGGATGGCGTTATCGCTTGCCACGGTCGCGGCGTTGCTCATGCTAATCGGCTATTCTGTGGATTCCAATATTTTACTGACGACAAACCTGCTTCGTAAAAAGGGCGAATTAAACGAAAAGATACGAAACACGATGAAAACCGGTGTTATGATGACCTCTACAACGTTGACCGCAGTCCTTGCAATGTTTGTCGTTTCTTATCTCATTGATATTCCAATCTTAAAAGCGATTTCAATCGTGCTCCTGTTCGGGCTCGTCATGGACTTGTTGAACACATGGCTGCTAAATGCCGGAATATTAAGGTGGTACATAGAACGGGAAGAGAAGAAGAAATTCGTGCAGCGCGGTACAAGGAAAGATGCCACGCGGGCAAAAGCGAATAAAAAGGTGAAAGCATAAAAACTGCATGGACTTTCAATCTATTTCCAGAGTCCTTCCTGCCAGAACTGCCTCTTCGTCAACGTTTACTGCTTTTGGCGTCTCCCAGACCAACGTTTCGTCTTCTATATGCCCCTCGTGTATTTTATATGTCTCTGCAAAAACGTCAAAATCCGTCTCG
>DAOUUS010000303.1 GCA_030668065.1 Candidatus Methanophagales archaeon | reverse complement strand
TTCATCTATGCAAAGAGCTACGGGCAGATAAAATCTAAATTCGCATTGGGGCTGATCGCCTTTATTGTGCTCCTGATTATGCAAACGGTCACCTCGAATCCGATTTTCCATTATACGTGCGGCTGGCGTCGTATGTATGCCCTGGGCTGGCTCTGGATATTACCGGATTTGTTTGAATTTGTGGCGTTATGGATATTGCTGTATATAAGCCTGAAATCGTGAATAGCCCGCCTATGCTCTACAAGAAAGCATAAAATTTGATGTTCGGCAGATTAACGCAGATTAACGCAGAAGAAATTAAATCCGTGTAAATCCGTGTGAATCTGCGTCCTAAATAGTTAGAAGTTATACTGTATATACAATAGACTTGTTGCGAAATAACCATTAATGGGAAAAAACAACTATCACCTACTACCTGCCCCTCCGATTCAGCGGCACTTCAAATGATAATTCCACAACCCACATGAAATCAACATGGCTTTATCACTAAAAGAATCTGTTTTGTTACGAAACTTATCTGTAGTTATCCGCAGGCGTTTAATTCCAGCTATCGCATGCTCCACCCGAACCCTGACGCCACTAATGGCTTTATTCCGCGCCCTTATCTTCATCCGTCAATTCTTGGCCTCTCGGCTTCTTCTTTGGCATCATAACACACGCTTCGGGGTAATCCTTATCAATGCCTATGAAGGCCAAATCTAACCATAACATTATGCTTTTTGGGAATAGTCCCGGCGGGAATATGTCTTTAAAGATGCTATAATCGTGCCTTTTACCTTCTTCAGGTGGGCTAAGAAAACCAATTTTTTTATTCTTATCGGTGATGATTATATTCTTACGAGTATGCGCCTTTTTCTTGCCGGAGTAGTTTTTCTTTTGTTTCTCTTCATCTTTAGGTCTTTGAAGCGGTCTCTCCGTCCCGTCGATGAATAATTCCTTAACCCCGGGGAATATCTCCAATAACTCCTTCACGCTGCTAATTCTCCTACTTGGCAGAACCATCTTTTTACCAAGCATGTGCTCCAATATTGGTGTTAATTTCTGGACATTACGGCAGCTATTAGATCTGTCTATGTCAAATAACAGCCCTAAGACATCCAAAGTGGGATAACACTTGAAATAAGTGAGAATAAGAAACAATTTTTCTGATGCACTTCTCAAATTACCTATTCTACCGCCCCCGGGTTTCCGTTCTCTATTGCCATGTTCAACTTCTTTCTCATATCTAATCAGCCCATCATTTTCTATTTCTTGACCGAAACTCTTTGCTAGGTGATTGAATTCTGAGGGGGATAACCCTGTTATGGCTCTCATTACCCTATCGTTATTTAAGGCCCTCTTAAGAGATATCATGTTTAATTATACTTGTCCAATCTAATTAAAAGCATTTGCGTAGGGATTACCTTTAATTCGCAACAAGTCTTTTATCTATATCCGCATGACCGGTGATGTGGACGACATCGTATTCATTCGTGTCAAGCCACTCGCCAAGTCCTTCCAGTGAGCCGGTATCTTCTACGTCTATCTCTACTGGTAACTCTTTGGTGACTTCAAAGATTGTATCCTCTTCTTTCCCAAACGCAAGCACAGGATAGGTATCAGGAGGCGAGCACGCCATGAACAATATCTTTAGAGGACGATTCGCAGGTTCTGGCTGCCTTTTTATACCACGGTCCGAAACTCGCCGTATAAGATGTATCTGAGAAGGGACGAGGAAATCCGTGTGGTAGAGCAGTTCAAAGGGTAAGTTGGATGCCGGACCTTCTGCTTTCAATATCAGTTGGAGCGTTTCACCATAATCTTCAGCTTCTTTAAGGGCTCTTAGCAGTGTCTGTCTATCGCCGTTAAGAAGGGTGAAAAG
>DAOUUS010000029.1 GCA_030668065.1 Candidatus Methanophagales archaeon | reverse complement strand
TGTTGGATCTCTCAAGCGTATATTTATGCACTTGTCGTAATAGAAGTCAGGAGCGAAAAGCGGAAAACGGGGTTGATTTAAACTGCTGAGATGCGAAGCGAGATTGTAATGCGAATATCTGAACGGACACCTGTACAGACAGCCCTCGTTCACGATTAACTTAACCTCGCAATTAACCGCCTTTACTATCGCTTTTAAAACATCAAAATGCCGGTTTATGTTCGTATCTACGGTTAGCACATCCGCACCGAGATCTTCAAAGAATTTGGCTCGCTGTGGCGATTCGACATAAGATAAAACAGATACGATAGTCTTCATCGGGAATTCGCGTAGGAGCTCCACGAGGTATGGCTCTGCCACTATAACACCGTCAACATCGGCTTTGTTCAGTTCGCTAAAATACCACTTGAACATCTTATAACCCTCAAATGTCAGGTGATGTGCCCCGGTACATGTGGAATTCATCACGATGTGCATTTTTATACCGTGTTGATGTGCATATTCTGTCTGTGCCTTTATTTCGTCTATTAATGGCGCGTGCAGCACACCTCTTCCGCTGCCCATCACTTCCGGAGACCCCCCCATAAAAACTTCTCCCACTTCGTTCAAGCCTTCTGCTTCTTTTACTTCTATTATGTCCTTCAGAGCGGGGAAATGTCCGGGATGCGGAATCATCAATTGCATTTTATATCTCGTGATCTATACTAATTTCGTAATTGAATTATAAAAATGTTACAGAATCAAAAAAATAAAAAAGAGGGGATAAAAAAAACTCCCCTATGCACCCATTGTTGTAAGTGGATGTGGTTCCAGTGCATCAATGTCGTGTTCTGCCTTGTTCCCCTCTGAAACAATCATATCCCCCATGCCAACCAGTGGGAACACCGTCGGGGCATTCTCTATTGGTCCGTAAAGCACGAAATCCATCCCTGCTATTACAGGGATAATGTTAGAGGCTATGTCACAGATGTGGAACACGTCTGCACCGAGTCCTTCCCAGCCACCGGGTCCTTTCGTCGCATGCTCCTTCCGGAACGTCTTTAACCAGGTCCATGCAGAAGGTGCATTGTGGATACCCAAGCCCACGGAAATACCGAATTTCGATTTGACGGTAAACCCAGACGCAACGGCAGACCCAACTCCTGCACCTATGGGCAGCGTAGCCGGGTCGCACATCTGTTTCGTTACGCCCATGTCCCGTGCAAGCTGTACCAAGCCTTTATCAAAGATACCTGCACCTGTTTCTAACAGGTCTATCTTCCCTGCGACCGTTGAATCTTTTGGGTTGAACGCCAGAATAATCGCTGCTTCTATTCTTGAATCCTTTATTGCTTCCAACTCCTCTGGTGTACACGACACGTTTATCGAGTTATACACCGCCCGATCTATCAGTCCCACTTCATCTGCATACTTGAGTCCCGCTACCTTCGCCTCCGACACTGTCGAGTCAATCAAGAAAGGTGAATCACTCTTCTCTGTGCAGAACGCGATCTCTTTCTCCATTGCCTCTGACGATTCCGAAAATATCTGCATCATGCCAGGATTTCCTGTTAAATCAGAAAACTCATCCTGCTTGTTTATCACATCTTCCGCAGCTTTCTTGTCGAATATCCCTTTCTCCGCATCCTCAACCAGATAATGCTTTGCGTAGAATATCGTACCACAAAGAACAGTTGCGCACTCGCCCGGCTGGCCTCCTACCTTCACTCCACCAATATCATATATATCCTGCTCCCTATCAAATAAAAACATATTTCTTGTCCTCCTATTATTATCCCATTAAGAATAGTACATACGTAACTATTCCTATCATCACACCGTATAAAAGCCCGATTGTAAAGCCTAATCTTTCTCCTTGTCGTTGCCACAGTTCCCCGGCGACAAATTCCACTGTCTGGTCCATCGTATTTATTCTGTCCAGCAGTTTTGTGTGCTCGGGTGGCGTTACAGATACAGGAACCGCAACTTCTTCCAGCTCATGTTCCAGTTTCGCCATAATATCGGCTTCCACTTCGGCTTCTATCTCCTTTTCCAGCTCCTCTTCTGTTTTTCTCTCTTTGCTCATTCTTCTTTTCTCCTTTTCTGCCCCTACAACACAAGTTTAAGCCCGACTAAAAAGAAACTCGTGAAGAGCCCGATTGCCAGTCCTTTTATCAATCCTGCCCAGAGCCCTGCTGCGAACCGAGAATCTCGGCCGATCATGGTTATGAAGTGTCTCAGGTCTTCTATACGTGCGGTTAAAACAGCCGTTTCCGGTGTTTGTTGTACTACTTTCGGTGCTGCCATTTAGATCACCCCCATTATTAACGGCAAAAGGAAGATGAGCGTGGCTAAGAACCCTACTAAGAGTCCAAAGAACCCGTTCATCGAAAGGCCGGAAGTTAATTTCTGGTCTCGTGCAATCAACTGTGTCTTGTACGTTATCTGCTCTGTCGCACGGTCTATTGTAGCCATATGTGGAGATGCCGGCATTGCTAACGGCATTTCTATCTTGGCTGCTTCCTCGCCCTCGCCCCCTCTTTTCACTATTATCGGATCTTCCGGATAGGCCCCGGGATCCCTCGCTGTAAGCTCCTGGACCTTTGCATTTATCTTGCCGTAGTCCTCTTCCCCGATCATGTCTATTACTTCGATCTGGTCTCTGAATCGAGCAACCGCCTCATCCGGTAAGTTCTCGATGAATGGAATTGCACCTGTGGATCCTACTACCTTGTGGCTTGACGGATCAATACCACTCTTCACCAGTGCTAGCAATGTTCCACCACTTATATGCCCCGGTACTTCTGCACCTCCGGCTATGAGGAATCGTATGTTCGGATTTGAGATGACGTTCGTTATTATCTTCTCTAACCCGATGTTCTCTGTCTTGTCCGGTCCCTGAATTGCTACTCCTTTCAAATGTTCCATATGGAAATACGAGCCACATGATGATATAGCCACGCAACTCTGTGGGTCACCCACCTCATAGTCGCCAGTGACGAGCGGCCATCCCTCCGGAACTTCTTTCTTGTCTGCCATTGTTATGCACCTCCGCCTAATACTAAGAACCACGCTGCAACTACTATTAGAGCTGTGGTCACTCCAATCATGAAGAACGTCATGAACCCGGCTTTACTCATCATTCCGTCTCTGTTTGGCTGTGCCATGTTGAAAGTGGAGTAGGGATCAAGAGCTTTGAACAAGTCATTCACCGCCGCCTCCAGAACCGTTACTTGGTCTTCTATCGGTCCAAGATTGATTTTATAGAATCCTGGTCTGCTGACGCCAACGGTAAGCGAGTCTGGATCGAGTACTACACCATATTTCTCATTTATTACTATCATGTTTCCTTTTGTTCCTCCTTACTCTATCGTTTTGATCATCCCTGTTCCGACTGTTTCATATGCCTCATCCATGCACGCTTTGATGAATAGCCAGAAGAAATATGCCCATACTGCCACTCCAAAGATCAATAGCGATACACCGTTCCAGAGTGCCCAGGAAGAGCTACTGAGTATAATCATAGCAAAACCCAGAAATGCGCATATCAAGCCTGTAATCTCTACTGCAACCATTCTCGTTCGCTCTCTGTTCTCATCAGGTCCGAGACATGCGTTATACGGATGGAGCAGCCCGAAACACGTGAAGATGAACATAAACGCAATTAGGCCGGTATTTAATACCTGGTTTACCACGGCATCGAAGTTCAGTGAGCCAGTCACGATAGAACATTCAAGCAAGATAATGAGTGTCCCAGCCATGCCTAATTCCATCATCGCACGTTCTAACCTCGGTATTTTCATCGCTATTACCTTTTCATGGTTCGATAGTATGCCAGCCACAAGACCGATAACGCCCATCAAGATGGCACCTACTAACACTGCCGGATAGGCCACGCCCTCAATGCTGCCATACTTTGCGAGTGCTAATCCGACCAACGCACCTACGACCCCAAAACCGGTAGCCAGCACGCCTATGGATGGAACGCCAGTCCCTAACCCATATTTAGACGTCTTTCGTACTGAGTCCATACCCCAGAGGAACGCTAAGATTAACGCTATCCCTTTTATCACCGCGGGTAATCCCGTAAATACTAATACGATCGCAGCCACGATACCGGCTACAAGTCCCATCTCGGTCTCGTCAAGCGGTAATTTAAACGATAGCCCTTTTTTTGTCGGTTCTTCTTCCACTACTGCTGGTGTTACTGTCATTTTACATCGTCCCTCCTACGGTTAAATAGCTTGCAATTACGACTAGTATTCCACATAGTAGCGAAACAACGAGAGATGTGACCATAGCAAATGGAAGTCGCTTGAACTTCGGATCATGGAATCCCTCGATTGTACCCCGTATGTTGTACGCTGCGATGATCGCATTCGGCACGAATATGGATAAAGCCCCAATCGCTGCCGTTCCTGCTGTGAAGTCCGCGTAGTTCAGTAACGCAAAGTACATAAGCGCACCACCGAATCCACCTACGAAACCGCCTAACATACCTGAGACATAGACCACATTTGGTACTCCATGCCCATCGGTTTGTGGTGTTTTGTACGGTGCCTGTGGTTCCTTAGTCAAAGGGTCCACATCTACTCTACCCGATACAGGCACAATCCCACAGCCAAATGTGTAGAGGATATTCGCCATCAACATTACTACACAAATCATCACTGTCGCACCGATTGCACCTGACAAAGCCACGAGCAGGAGACTGTCTGTGAACGTAGCCGCTGATGCCGCTGTGAATAAACCGGTCATTGCCGCCCCGAGCATTATCTGCACTGTTCCCGTTGCTATTCCTGTTGCAGTGCCCATTGCTGCTGGTGCACCACCCACTGGTAATAGATGAGCACCTAAACTTGCCAGTAACCCACCTACTACTACACATAAGATAATCAATATTGGTTCCATATTTTTACACTCCTACAAATGGTCCACATTTCTTTCTTACCCATCTCACAAACACATAGTTCACCACTGCTAACGCTATTACAATGATGAGTCCCATCACGATAGCCCATGTCACTGCGCTATTCCCGGCTGATGCAGCTAGATTTGGTAAATAGCCTCCAAGTTGCATACCAACCAAACTTCGCCAGTTCTCAAACAGGATGATGAGCCCGAAGGTCATCCCCGTAATAGGTCCACCGAATTTCGCACAGAACCCTGCTATGTCCCTTTGTGTCCGTACCCCGCACTCCGCGTATCGCGTTATCTTTCCGTGGTAAACTACCCGCTTACCCTCACCAAACGGTCTGTCTTGAAACTCTCGCTCTGCTCCATAATGGACATCACCCGTAGACGATCCTATTGCGCCCACAGTAATACCCCATATGAAACCGAGTAGTGGCAAGGCGAACGGATGGTTCAAAGCTGGATTCCCTGACAGAGTCCCTAAATTGCACTGTATGTATGCTATGCAAGTGATAAAGAACGTTGTCATAAAGGCATGCGTTGCTATAGGTAACAGATGCCCGTATAACACGTCAAGATAGATAGGTTGCTCGAAACGCTTCTGTGCCGCAGTTCGGCCGCAATGCGCAGTCATCGAAAAGATAATATTAATCGCTGCCGCTACTGCTACACCAATGGGAATTGCCAATACTGCCGCCTTCCATTCCTCACCTGGTACTAAAGGCTCCAGTTTTAGCAAAAGCAACCATGCTATCGTACCTGCTGTTGCACAATACATTGCATTAGATAGTGGCTCACCGGAAATCGCTTTGTTAAAGAACCGATTCACTTGTCCTATTTGTGCTGCAAGTTGCACCTGCGAATTCGGATTGCTCTGCGATCCCATATCTGATTCCAAGTCCTCAAACGTACATGCTAAGAACGCTAAGAACGCTATCACTAACATCCATGCAAATAGCAATACTACTATTAGTCCCATAAGAAAAGGTAACAGTTGTTAGCACTATAAAAGGTTTTCGCTTTTTCGCTATTTGTATTCCTGTAAGATAATAAGGTGCTAACAAGATACGAGAATGAGTTACGGGTTAAGAGGAATAAATAGTATGTCTTTTTATGTGTATCTTGTAGGTAATAGGGTAATTATGCGAGTGATTTATTAGCGAGGGAAAACAACTAAGCAAAGGAGCGATGACGCAATGGGTCTATTTGGAAAGAAACACCATCCGAAACTACTGAAGACGCAGCAAATGAGTTATAGTGACTTGTTTTTCACATTACGACTTTCGCGGGGAAACCTTGCTTTACGACCCATCTTCATCGTGGCAAGCGTGGAACTCGGCAACAGCACCACTAAATCAATAGTGAGTGCGACAGACGTGAATAGCGGAAAGACGTATATACTGGACAAAGCAGTCAGGATGACAAGGGAAGCTTTAGCGCAGGATGCTGCATTTTGTCATACGATAACAAGGGTCGAACTTTCTGAGGAGTCAATAGCAGATTTAGTATGTAAGACGCTGCAAGAATCCACAAGTGCCGCGGGGATAACAATTCCGGATTTACATTTCGTGGTTAGGTCATCGGGAGTAACCGCGGGATTTACCACTGTCGAAGAGATGCAGGGAGTGATAACAGCACTGGCTAAGGGCTGCATGCTCGCAGGAGTCCCACCGCGACAGATGATTTCACCTATGAGAGTAGAAGACATCCATCCCGATCTGAGGAAGTTTTCTCGGATGGAGAAGACATATTTTGATGGTGCTGTGACCAGTAACGAAGCACCAGCAGGTGAGTCGTTAGTATCGAATGAGATGGAGGGGGAGCTTGTAACCGCGGGGCTTAAGGAAGCGGCAAAATGGCTCGATGTTGACTATCGAAACCCGGTACTATCATTAGATTTTGGGACTACGCTTGCAGGTCGTGTGACTGATGATCAACTGCCATATTCGAGAGTTACGGGTAGTTTCTGCGGGCTTGCGGGTGCAATACCCGATGCCTTTATTTCTCATGTTGTAAGCGCGAAATATCCCTCCGTGATTGATTGTCCAAAAAGTAAGTTAAAGCGGAATTTAAAGAGAGAGGTGGTACGAGAATATGCAGATGATGTCCTGAGGCATTTGAGAATAGAGAAAATCACGACTGGTACACTGTTTGGTGGGTCGCCGATAAATGTAGCAGCCGCGAAAAAAGACGGCGTTGCTTTGATAGGCATAGATGCAGGGGATAACCTTTCCGAGCTGCCCAAGATAGCCGAGATTGGCAAAGAGCTTTATCGCGAGGAGAGCTTGTGCTATGTTATGGCGGTGATAGACGAGGTATCGGCATGTACCGTGGAGGAGTTGGTAGGGATAACAAAAGCGGAGGGTTTATTATTACCCGATACGAAAATAGGAATAACCGGCAGAGCGGGAATAAGTGGTAAGAAACCCGAGTTGATACTGGAGAAGTTGAGTAATTTGTTTGATAGGAAGATGGATAAAGAGGTAATTTTTGTAGATGATGCGCTGGCGAGGGGTGCTGCAGTTCTTGGTAGATGTATGCACCAATTTGGATCGCCCGGAAATCCGATTGGTGGGACTCAAGGCAGCGGGTGCATCTATGGCAAGAGAATAAAACGGCAAAAAAGGAAGGAGTATGCAGGTTAATTAGTTCTTGTGACTGAAAAAAAAACCATTGTTCAAAAAGAAAGCTTTACTAAAGAAATATTATACCGTATCTACATAAAGTAAAGGAGTAGGAGATGGAAGTAAAAGTAGAAGGCGGCGGCGAATTCTGCGATGCAAGTTATGAAAAAATTTGCATGACTACTTTAAGAGATATTAGTTTAGAGAGTAACATTGACAGTGTGTACATGAATTGCAATGCTGCGGAGCATGTGTTTATAATTTCTGTTAAGATAGGCAGGGTGCAAAGCCCCATAACGGTGAGCGACATGACTATAAAAGGGGACGAGAGGTTGACTGTGACGACAGAGACATATGTGCCGAAATTGCTGGACTTATTATGGGATAGATACGGTGAGAAGGTAGAACAAATAAGCAGGTTAGAGATAGCACTAAAAATAGATGATGACGAGATGCAGAAGCTGATGAGTCAGGTCGTCTATGACCCACGAGTAGATTTGAACACGCGGATATTGGATGGAATAGATAGGATATTGCCAGAGGGAGCACGGGTACGACAGCCCATCCGTTCTACCGGTAGAATTACCATTATCGCTTCTGAGAACCCGATAAAAGAGGAGTGGAAGGAGAACGCGAAAGCGATGTTGAGTAAGATGACCAAGGGAGATTTGTAGATATGTATAAAATAATGATGTTCACAGGTGGTGTATATAAGTTCAGCGAGTTGAAAGAGCGGATACATGATATAGGCGGGTTTATACTGCAGGAAATGGTGATGCAGACGGAGACGATGATGCACCTGGCGTTTCCCGAGGAGGAAGAGCGAATTATTCGGGATAAAGCAAAACAAACGGGTGGCAAGTTAAAAGAGTTACCATTAGCAGGTGCGGAAATAATGGTTGTAGTGCCGTCCTTAGGTAAGCATCACGCGGTGGACCCAATGTGTGACATAGCCGAGTTTTTACGTAGAAAGGGTGCAATTACAAATATGATGGGTCTGGCACGCGGTGTGGGGAAGAGGATAGCCCAGATAACGACTCGTGAAAAGGAGATAATAGAAGAATGTGACGCCGCGGTATTCGTGTTTGGCGATTTTAAAGAGTGTTTAGAAGTAAAATCGAAAATTTGTGAATCGATAGATGTGCCTTACATAATAACCGGAGGAGAGCCCGAAGTTAAGATTGAGCATTATGTAGGGAATATAGGTAGAAAAACAGCAAGGATGAGGCATAGGGAAGAGATAGATATGTTAGAAATCCTGACAGAGAAAATAGAGTCACTTATTGATGACCGGAGGAGGGAATTAGATGAGGACCCTCTAGCTACTTCGCCTTTGTTCATGAAAGAGATATTAGACCTGGTTCTACCACCAAAAGCAGGCGAGGAATTTTCAACAATTATGCAGCTTGAGGGGTTACGAGTGAAGATAGAAGCAGGAGACGAAGAGAAATTAAAAAACGTAGAGATAGGAAAGCGGAAACTATCGGATATTTGCGTGATAAAGAAATCCGAGTATGACGGTTATATACTGAAAATACTGCCTGAAGCAGTCACAGGGAATGTGTTTTAAACAAGACGGGCACCCCACCGTTTCCACTGGAACTCGGGTAAACTTATACAGTCTCTAAGAAACTATCTATGTCTGTGTACACTACATTCCCAACTACAATAACATCTGCATAGCGCTTCATCTCAGTTGCTTTCTCTTTTGTGTCTATCCCACCGCCATAGAACAAAGACGCTTCGTCTAATATGCCGCTTAGTCGCTTTAATAAACGTGGATCGCCATAAGTGCCGCTGTACTCGATATAAACGATAGGAATACGAAGATACTTCTCGGCATATTGAGCATGAGCAATTACTTCTTCTGTATTTAACGCTGTGTTTGACCTTGTCAGTTTACCCACTGCGGAATCGGGATTCAAAACGATGTAGGCCTCCGGAACAACTTCGTGCCATTGTATTTCATGAGTCATTATCCAGTCCACATGTTTACCTACAATCCATTTCAAATCGCCGGTATTTAGGACCAGTGGCACAAAGAGGTAATCTACAGCGTCATATATCACTGCGTCTGGAGTTGCCGGCTCTATTATTTTCGGAATCTCGTAGTCTTTCAGGAGCGATATTAAATGAGATACGTTCTTGCCGGTGATGTTTTGTGTGCCTGAGATCATTATAGCGTCTGTCCCGCTTTCGATTATCGTTTCCAAAGCGGATTCTGTGATTGGTTTATCAGGGTCAAGTTTGGTTATATGTTTCCAATCTTGCCAGGGCTCTTTCTTCGCAGTCATCGTTTTTAAATAGAACGCTGTACCATATAAAAGGGTGCGAGTTCGATATACTTTCTCTTAATGATGCGAAGGGGATGGCGGTGTTGAAGGCAGTAGAATATTTTACACGGTTTCTGCATCAGAAAGGGATTTATAGTGATAAGGAGCTAAAAAAGGTTGACCGTGCGATAGAGGAGTTTAATGTGCCGTTAATGGAGATATATGAAAGGCAGGCGTGGAAGTATGGGTTTTTGGATGGGTGGGAATAAAAGTTTGCAAAAAAAAAAGTTCGTCCAGAAGGATATAGGTGGACCCGGTTCGGATATACCACGTTTATATGTAACTCTTGCATCAGAATGAACAGAAGATGAATGCTTATGAACAAAATCAAAATAGGGATTGTAGGAATTGGTAACTGCACAAGTTCATTAATTCAAGGTATTGAGTACTACAAAAACAAGGATAGCAAAGAGGCTATCGGATTGATGCACTGGGATATAGGTAGCTACAAGCCATACGATATTGAGGTAGTAGCCGCATTCGACATAGATAGAAGGAAGGTGGGAAAGGATGTATCGGAAGCCATTTTTCAACTCCCTAACTGCACTACAATTTTTTGTAAGGACATTCCGAAGAGTGGAACCATAGTTAAGATGGGCAGTGTTTTTGATGGCATTGCCGAGCACATGAGTAATTACAATGAAAGATACACCTACCTTCTTTCTGATCAGAGAGAGGCAAGTAAAGAAGAGGTGGTAGGAGAACTCAAAAGATCAGGTGCCGAAATGCTCTTGAATTACCTTCCTGTTGGATCTGAAGATGCCATTAAGTTTTATGCCGAATGTGCCCTGGATGCGGGCGTGGGATACATAAACAACGTGCCAGTCTTCATTGCCAGCAGTCCCGAATGGAGCCTGCGTTTTGAAAACGAGGGGGTACCCATCATAGGAGACGATATAAAATCACAGCTCGGCGCCACCATAGTGCACCGGGTCTTGACCAACCTTTTTAAAATGAGGGGTGTGAAACTTGAGCGGACCTATCAGCTCAATACAGGGGGGAACACGGATTTTTTAAACATGCTCGACAGAAGCCGTCTGGCTTCTAAAAAAGAGTCCAAGACCGAAGCTGTACAATCGCAAACCAAGGACCGATTGGCAGATGAAAACGTTCACATCAGTCCCAGCGATTGGGTGGCATGGCAGAAAGATAACAAGGTCTGTTTCATACGGATGGAGGGCAAACTTTTCGGC
>DAOUUS010000184.1 GCA_030668065.1 Candidatus Methanophagales archaeon | reverse complement strand
TGTGAAAACGACATCTCCTGAATTCTCGGGGTTATCACAGGAAGCATTGGGGGCAAATACGACAGAGGAGATAGAACTGGCAGTAAAAGCGACTGCGCCGATAATGAACTATCAGGAAAACTGTACCGTGAACGTATCACTCGGTGGAAACGGAACGGCAAACGAAAGTGCGAAGATAAGGGTAGAGATGGGCGGGGATGCGAACGTGGCGAATGTATTCGTAGATGACAGCACGGAAAATGTGGGTGATAGTGCATTATTCTTCGTCACGGCACCGGAAGTGGGGATGATAAACGGGGCTGAGGTGCAGCTTGAAGTGCATGCTAATGATTCTCTAACGAACTGGAACGACTGGATAAATATAAGCAATGTTTTCTCGTTCGATGGGGCTGGAAAGGTAAGATTAACGGTAAATGCGAGCGATTTGGTGGATTTATTCATGGGTGGTGGTGACGGAAGAGCCGTAAACGCAACTATATCATTCATCGAGGGCACAAGTACGCCAAAGCAAAAGGTCGAAACTGTCACGACCGCGTTTGGATTGACGGTTTTACCGGCAGATGTGTGGAAGAGCCGCGAGAATGATATAGTGCTCGAAGTGAACGAGGATGAACTACTTTCGGTCTGGAGCCAATGGGGGCAGATGTACGAGAATTGCTCTTACACAGGGTACGGAAGTATGCGATTAACGGCAAATACGAGCGATTTAGTGAGTTTATTCCTGGTGGATGGCGCGGAAGATAACGCAAAAACAACCATATCCGTCATCATAGACACGGGTCCACCCGCGATACAGATCAAAACGGACACGAGTCCGCCGGAATTAATGTTTATATCTCCGGAAGAAGGGAAAACATACGCGACAAGAGCGATAAAACTCAAGATAAAATCAAATGAAGCGATTTCAAACTGGAGCTATCGGCGGAACGGGGCGGAGCGTATGACGCTGGAATCAGGAAACCGTAGCGCGTGGACAACATTAGCAGCGGGCGAGGGCACGAACAATGTAACGATCTACGCCGTGGATAGCGTGGGGAACACAGGGACGGCAGAACTATCATTCTGTGTGGATACGACACCCCCGGAAATAACGGTCTTCGTACCTGAAGAAGGGAAGACCTGCGCGACAAGGGAGATACAACTCGAAGTAAAAGCAAATGAACCGATTTCAAGTTGGGGCTATCAACTGAATGGTGGGGACTTGGTAACGTTCACGCCCTCTGAAACTGGTAGCGAAACCGCGATAACAACACTAATCGCGAAGCTCGACACGAACAGAGTGGAAATATTCGCGGTGGATAGCGTGGGAAATACCGGAAAGACAGAGGTTTCTTTTGTTGTTATGGACGCGGGCATTGCGAATGAGTTATCAGTACAGGGGACAGGGCGTCTCACGATAACGGCGGGGGTAGAGCGCAAGACTGTTTCCGTGGGGCTTGAAAAGCGAATTGTGGCAGTGACGGGCCTTGGTGGAAACTACTCCCTTGATTCGGTAGATATATGGGGCAAGTCGGTGGACCCGTCCGCCCATAACTATTACCACTCCTCTTCGACATCATTCAATGGCGACAACATTAGGAGCAGTGAAACGTATGGAAGTCCGGCATCTCAGGGCGGTATCGGTGCAGCGTACACAGAAGTAATTGATGCCAGTAAACTGCAGAAAAATGTAACTGTCTCTATCAAAACAACTCCTGTACAAGTACACAAACAGTCATTTGAGGTCGAGACGGCAGCGGCCCTCAGCGGAAAGAGGGTAACACATGTAGAGCTATCAACGCGCACTACACAGGCATCGCTTAGACAAATGATTGATGGGAATTGCACGGGTCGAATGAATCTGACTGTCGAAGAATAGATTATAGGTACTTGTTTAGCTAACCACAAGATTACACAGATTTACACGAGAAAGCAATACTATGGGTCCGGCTTAAGGACTCTATTGACTCTTTATCCCATGCGAACCCAAAAATCTTGTGTTAATCTCGTGTAATTTAGTGGTTTCTTACCCCGCTGCTATACAACTAAAAATAAAAAATAAAAAAAATTAAAAGAGCTACGACCTGCTCACGTGGTAGTTAGCTCTGAAGTTGTAATCACCTCTTCTAATTCCTACTCGGCTGGATGTCCTCTTCTCTGTGTCAAGAGTCCAACCTCCATTACCCGTCTTTCCTATATCTGTGGAGTCAAGACCTGCTGTGAAGGAACCTACACCTCTTGCTGCGCTGATGTTGTAATACGTATCAGCCCCACCAATACTTCGCCCATCCGAAGAGAAGATCCTTATCACGTCACCTTCACTGGTGAAACCGATTGCGCCTTGATAACATGTTGCAGCGCTAGTATCACCAGCTACCGCGGCACCACCTATGTTTTCGGTCAAATCCGCACCACCTATTAGCCTTGAGATAAACCCTCCGGGGCCAATAGCAGCTCGGGTATAGGTAGCGTTAGTTCGCGATGTAATTTCACCGCTTCCTTCTGTGAATGAGTGGTTACAGCTTGCGTTATCAGCATTCACAGCGTTTATGTGGAGTGAATACTGGTTTTCGCCACTACCCGCGAATGAAACGTGCTCATCATCCGCCTTCAGCGTCCCCCCGGTTGTATTAAGCTCATAGGAATAGCTAACGTTCGCAGCACTAGTTGTTGCAGCAAATAAGAGCAGAACCGCCATTGCTATCACCGCTATCTTCACCGTTTTCTGTTGAATCATTTTTTTTCCGCATCACCTCCTTTGTGAGTATGTAACATACGGGCATATAAAGCTTTTACACCTGTTAATGTCATATGCGTTTTATGTGTGCCCCGGTATCTCTTCTTTACGGTAAAATACCAAAAATACGAGAAGGATTAAACCATGATACAATTAAAGCTGGAATGTAACGCAAGTATTAAACGTGGGCAAGGGGCGGGGAGAGACAGGGGGCACCTAAACGTATATTGTGTGGGAGTTCATGTTACTTTTAAGATGGCGATAATGAAGGGGGAGAGGAAATGCCAATAGAAGAATACATCAAAGATGGCATAAGAGATAGCCTCAAGGATAGATTTAAGAAGCGAAGAGGCAGCTTCGAGATAATTGTAGATATACTTTCCGCGGCGATGGACGGCGCGAAGAAGACGGAGATAGTATATAAAGCGAATCTCAATTTCAAAAGGGCGGGGAACTATCTCGCGTATTTAGAGGAGAAACGGCTTATAGAGAATACGGGCGATGAGTACCGGACGACAGAGAAGGGGCGCGATTTTCTGCTCGATTATCAGAAACTGAATGACCGGCTAAAGTAACAGAGTTTGGTACCTCAAAAACCCTTGGACAGCCGTTATTTCAGTTCTTTACGCTGCTATGTCGTGCCTAGAGTCGGTTGGTACGTACCTATGGTTCTTACCAAAAGACCATACATGCTTTTATATACCACCGGATAAACAAACTAACGCAGTATGGTAAAGTAGCTGCTACTATGCCGAACAATAGGCATACCAATAAAACAAACTAGGAGGTGAAATATAAAAAATGAACACAACATACAGAATAAGAATGATCGTGGCTGTCGCAGTAGCGTTGACGATTGCGGTTGCAGGTATTGCTTCTGCAAGTCCGCCTGTTCAACCACCAAATGAAACATCGATAATTACTACTACGGTTGCTATTGAGTGCCATGGTACCGTGACCGAGGTTGAGGACCTGGATGCAGCATACAGTTTTATACCTGACGATATAGTCCCTCTTCCAGACGATTTCGATTGGGGTGATGATCTGGCACCAGAAGAACGCGTAGCGCAGATACAGTATTCCGAGAACTTGAAAGCAGTGGATGGGTTCACCCAATTCACAAAGGATTTCAAGTGGGATGGTGAAACAGGACCAAACCTCGCGGTAGATAAGAGGATTGCCTACGTTGAGGATGAGACCAGTGCAATAAGCTGGGTGGACAACACGGAGAACGTGGCTATGACCATCGTCACCGAAGGTGATGATAACCGCGTTGGTGAAGACGTCGCAGCACTTTGTGTTTGGGCCCAGGGTGT
>DAOUUS010000106.1 GCA_030668065.1 Candidatus Methanophagales archaeon | reverse complement strand
GTGCTATGTTTTTTTTTCTTGAAGTGCGGAATGTGGGATGAAAGAGTGGTATTTACACCTTCACTAAAAACTACATGCTCTGTAGCTATTTGGCTTAAGTTTACGGAAATGACTGATCACTCTATTCACCCATCAACATTTTCTCGTAATATGCAGAACTCCCGGTTTCCAGTATTTCGCGTATAATAACCTCTGTAGTCCTACCCACACCCTTTATTTTACGTAGCTCGCCTTTCATACCCGACAACGGCTCTTTCAACTGCGAGATAGAATAAGCAGCAAAACCATAAGGCGACTTATTACCTTCCTGTTTCAATAGATAATCAATATGCTCCAATATAACGATCACTAAATCGTTTTCACTTATTATATTGCTATAAAGAGCAGGCGGTATACGCGTAGGTACTTTATATTTCTTCGCAATCCTGTTAAACGTTAGATTGATAGAGTTATAATATTCGCCTGATGCCTGCCCCCATTTTTTGTCACCGGCATATATCATTTGATATTCTGTGATTGTTTCCGGGTAATGCTTTTTAAGCACATCAAAAAAGTAATCCTTCTGCTTACCTTCTTTCAGTGTCATCCCGCCAAAGATAATAAAGTCTATGCCCACCTCACTCGCTTTTCTTACAGCCGCTTCTATCAATTCCGGCGTATCGGTAATAAAAGGAATCACAGGTAGCAAAAACATACCGCATGCGATACCTTCATTCTTAAAAACTGCAAGCGTCTTCAATCGTTCGGTTGGAGACGGTACGCCAGGCTCAAAGATAGCGCTTATGTCATCATCTACAGACGAGAAGCTGAAGCTTACGATAGTTCTATTCTTTTCATTTATTCTTTTCAGGATGTCAATATCTCTTTGAATAAGTGTTGATTTCGTAAGCATATGTACCGGGAAATTGTATCCGTAAAGTAGTTTGAGCGCTTTCCTGGTTAATTGGTACTTCTCTTCGATTGGTTGATAGCTATCGCCAACGCCGCCACCCGGCATCATATAGCTTCTTTTAAATGGTGTGCGTTTTCTTTTGGGGTTCAGTTCCCGGTTTAAAATCTCTATGGCATTCACTTTTACTGTAACGTCTTCTCCAAACTCACCATCCACATAATAACCTTCTGAACGGCCGTCACAATAGATGCAATTATGGGTGCAGCCTCTGTATAGGTTCATCCCGTAATGTGATATAAACCAAGAATCTATTTTTTTGTACTTGCGCAATATAGATTTTGCTTTAATTTCCCGGATAGTCATTTCTCCTGTACCGCCTTTTCTTGTAAATATAAAGTTCGTCTATGAATTGGGGGATAGCTTCTGCCGCTAGGTCATATCTTTTCTGCAGGATTAGAGGTATAATACTTTTTTCTATCTTATTCGCTATTTCCGCGTTCATGATATTTATATCAATTCCCTATCCTCTTTCTTAACTTTAATTCAATTCCTTCTCGGGCGGCAAAGTCGTTAAGAACTCCTTTGAGAATTTTAGACTTAGTTTTGGCATCATCCAATCCTATCTTATCCGCTTTTAGTTTTTGCTTGCAATTTTCTAAAGAGCCTCTTAAGTCTGTTATTGGAAGCAGAGTTGCTGCAATACAGTAAAAACTTTTTGAGCGCCCTTCATCAAATTGTTTCAGCATTATCTCAAGCAATTCAATCCGTCTTTCCTGCTGTTCTATGAATTTAGAGATGCCGTTCTCTTTGATACAATTCAAATTCCAGACAGTTTTTCTGTGTGTTACGAATGAGTCAAATGCGTTTTCACCTTCAGATTCAAATTTCGGACATGGGAATTCGTCACATTCTGCACAGACCTCAAGGTCGTTTTTCTTTACGCAGCAGGTGATAAAAGGACAGGAAGGATGTTTGTTAAAGAAGTCGGGGCCACAACAGCCAGGGCATCTTGAACTACCTGCGGTGTAGTATCGTGGACACAAGCCACAATCGAGTCCACAGCAGCCAAGAGTTGGATATCGCTTAATCGGGTGTTCGCTCATTTTCTTTCACTGCGCCTATTCTTATTTTAGGTGATAAACTGCGCCTATTCGTAACGGCACAACCGTGATATCCGACTTTGCTTCTACTTTTTCCTTAAATTCTTGTGGATCCGCCTTCAAATAGTGCATAGGAATCACGACCTTGGGCTGAATGGCTATTACCGCTTCAACAGCATCTTGGATGTCCATTGTAAACGTTCCTCCAATAGGGAGTAAAGCTACATCTACTGCGCCCAGTTTGACCATCTCCGGTATAACGTCCGTATCGCCAGCATGATAAATCGTTTTGCCTTCCAGGGTTATTAAATAGCCGACGCCATTCCCTTTATGATGCACTTTTCTGGTAGAACTGCCTTGTTCGGTATTGTAAGCGTCAACCACATTTATTTTTATATCACCAAAAGGTATTTCGTCCCCGGGCGCAACAACATGTATATCTTTGCCTAATTCGTTGATGCAGCGCTTAGGCGCTACTACTAGAGTATCTGCATCCTTGAGTCTGTTTACTGTAACACTCTTACAATGGTCCTTATGGTGATGTGTTAATAGGATTACATCCGCTTTTTCTAACTCTTCCGGCAAGCCATCAATCGGATCCGGCCACCTGGAATACTCTATCTTTTTTGGATATTTAGTAAAGTACGTTCTCATCCATGCGGGATCTATGTACATGATTTTGTCTTTGGTTTTTATCTGAAACCAGGAAGGTGGGAACCATTTTATTGATACGGTCATATTTACTATTTTATCTTTTATCGCAATTCATATCTTTCTTATTCTTTTGAGCTGTGGTGTGGCTAAATTATCCTTTCTGAAGAACTGTTTGAGACAAGAACAACGCGACTTATCTCCGATTCGTCCACAACCCTATAAGCATCTAAACAATCCACTATTTCGTTTGTAAAATCCTTTACACGTGCATGTGCTGGCATAGCGTCCCTGCTCAACCGTTTTCTCGAGTACCCAAGGTGCATATACCCCTTCACCTCGATGAAATCAGGATTTGCATGTTTTAGCAATTCCGCATAGCCTGCGGGATTCAACATGTTCATACCCTCCATGCAGGTGATTCTTATCACAGTTCTGCATTCCTTTCTGCTCAGCTCGTCCAGCGATTCCATTATGCACGACCAGTAGTCACCATGAGCGATTTTTTTGTAAACCAGTTCTTCTGGTGCATTCAGGGATAAGTATAACTGAGTAGGGTTTATTTCTCGTACCACTTCTGGCTTCGTACCATTGCTCACCACAAACGTGGTCATCTCGCGTGCATGGAATTCATCTATGAGCTCCTTCAGATATGGATACAAAGTAGGCTCACCAATAAGCGAAATAGCGACATGTTTCGGCTCTGCCGCCTCCAAAAAAGTGGCCATGTCCGTCCTGGGTGAGCCTTTAAACCCGGAAATTAGCCGTTTCTGCTCGTTCATGCACCCTTCTGCTATCTCCGCAGGAGAGTCCCATACAACTTCCCGTTTATTTGTCTCTATATTGAACGCCTCAAGAGGACGCCAGCAATGAAGACAGCTCTGGTTGCAGAAGACAGAAGGTGTCATCTGGATGCACCTATGCGCACTGATACCATAAAATTTACCTTTGTAACAGTTTCCTTCGCCACGTATTGATTTCCAGAGCCACAAACATGTTTTTACCGCACTGTGCTTGTGCGTGCCCACGAAATGATAGCCCTGCCGTCCCAGGGTTCTTACCGTCTCTTCATCGTAATTCAATATAGCCTTCTGATCCATTTACAAACACCTCGTCTCCGTCCCGTATCAGCTCAATCGGGTCTATCTCAAGTGAATCAACCACTGGTATATCCGCTATAATCGCGCCTACCGCAACGATCGTATCTACACGACGGGTAATCATAGCAGAAGGGCTTTTTCCGTGTTTTTTTAGCTGGTATATCACATACGAGCCAACAGTTGAGCCTTTTCCACTTGGAAAAACCAAAACACGATCAGTTATCTCTTCTCCATAGACATCAAGCGCTTGATCCACGATAATGCCCGTGATAGGGTCCACAGCACCAAGGAATGAGATCCTTTGACTTGATACTAGCGCTTTCCCAGATGCCACTCCTTTTGATATGCTCCTTCCGTTTAGCTTTCGTTTTTGCATTTTTTACAGTCGTTTATGCCTTTTTTACCACAGCCCCCTATCCGCTCTAACTAATAACCTAGCCATTAACAGGAGAACTTTATAATGATAAAATAAAATGTGGTATTAGATATTAAGGGTGATAGAAATGGAAGAAGGAGAAAGCGGTGAGAAAAGGATGGAACAGCAGGCAGAAATGCAGTCGTTGGCATTAGCAATGCGGCAATATCAGGCTCAGGCAGAGGCAGCGTCTCAGGAGTTACTCATGGTCCAGCAGGCGATAGGTGAGCACGAGAAGGCGATAGAGACTATTACGCAGTTGAAGAAACTGAAACAGGGTGACGAATTGATAGTGCCGATAGGTGCGAATTCATCCATTTATGTCTCGCTCAGCGCTGTTGATAAAGTATTAGTTATGATAGGTGGCGGAGTAAGCGCGGAAAAGGGCTATGATTCGTCTGCTCAGTACCTTAAGGGTAGGAAAGGAGAGTTAGAGAAGACACATCGCGAAATGGCAGAGATATTGCAGAAAATAGAGCAAGAGGCACAGAAAGTACAGGGGCGACTACAAGAGATGACTTCAGGCCCGGCTGGTCAAACTCAGATGTGACCCGAAAAAAAAGACATTAAAAGTACCCGGACTACTTGTATAGTATAGATACATACATGCAGAAAGAAAAGTGAAAAAATCATTTAGAAGGACTGGTAAAATACCGTTTAAAAATACGCGTAAAGCTCCTTTTAAGAGGTCGGGTAAAGTACCATTTAAGAGGGCTAGTAGTGAGAGTAGGATAGATGAGGTATTAACCGTTATTCTGATCATCGCGATCATTATTGCCATCTCACTGACCATTTATGTGATAGTAACACCGAAACAGGGTGAGAAGTTCACGGAATTCTACATTCTCAGCCCTAATGGTACCGCAGCGGATTATCCTACGGATTTAAAAGTTGGCGAGGCGGGGGAAGTGATAATAGGCATTGTAAATCACGAGTATGCCGATACCTCATATCGTATGGAAGTGGAACTTAATGAAGAGGTCATAAACGAAACAGCGGTTGTGCTATCGCATAATGATACCTTAGAATCATCTTTCGTGTTCAAAGCGAAGACGAACGGAACTGCCCAGAAGTTGGAATTCTTGTTGTATAAGGACAAGGAACAACAGGTTTATCGCTCACTTCATTTGTGGCTGGATGTTAAGGGGGAATAGAACTGAGTGTTCCGAGCGAAATTTTAAAACTTGTCCAGCCACGACTGACCTTTGAATTCTATTACCAGCCGAGGATACGTAATACTTTTCCGGTTTCTGTATCGTACAGCTTACCGGGGCGTTTCTCCGATGCGTACTCGGTTAAGTACGCATTCGCTTCATCTAAAATGTCAAAGGACCACCTGAACTTGCTGCAGCCACATCTATTTGCCGTTTCCACCACGTACCGTTTCTCCTCTGTCTCCATTTGAATTTGACCTCCGTTATAGATGCAAGTTTTAGTGTAATACTATTCGAAGAACTGACTGTGCCATATAAAGATATTTTTAAACGTGTTTTTAGATCGGTACCGTCAAAATAAGTTGAAATAGAAACAAAAAAATGAGTGAATACACTTATCCCAGATATTCTTTCAGCCGGTTTATATCCACATACTCTACAACTAACTCTTTAATCTTCTTTATCTTCGCATCGCCCCTTATCCGAGCTTTACCAAATATCTCGTCCACCTTCTCCATAGTCGTGAGTGTGTCGTCCATAACCAAAATAACCGGCACACCTTTCTCTTCTGCTT
>DAOUUS010000100.1 GCA_030668065.1 Candidatus Methanophagales archaeon | reverse complement strand
CGGCTTCAATTCTCTCTTCTTCTTTGTCGTCCATAATGCATCACAATGGATGCGTAAATGGATATGTTATCAAAACACTTACCTATGTATTGACCCTTTATTTGTCAAATAAAACACTTACCTATGTATTGACCCTTTCCACTTATTCTCATATGTCTCTCTATGAGACTAAAATCAAAACATGATTTTTAATTTGATGGAGAAAGTTTCGACTCAGAGAAAACTCCCACTATAAAGGTTAGACTGAGACTATATCTTCATAACGATTCTTTCATTGAGGTGCGATACGATGAGGATGAAGACGAATATAGCTTCCACTGGCAGAGAGAAATAGGATTACAAGATTCAATAATGCACCACATCATCGCGTCAAAACATTTCCACGACATATCCATTTGGATTCTGAGAGTAATGTTGATGATGATGATGTCACATCCACAGGCATTACCTCCTGAGGAAAATTTTAAAATGATTTTAAACTGGATTATAGACAGGTCATAATGTTAATACTATCAACTTTTGTAGTATTATTAACTCGCACCATTATCCTCTATTTTGAATTCCACCTTAAAAGTCGTTCCCTTATCACAGACAACCTCCAATCGCCCCCGTAACTGATCTTCCACCAGAATTTTTACCAGATGCAGCCCAAGAGTTTTCGTTGTATTGAAGTCGAATCCTTCGGGTAGTCCAACGCCGTCATCACTTACGGTCAGACAAACCGCACCTTTTTCCGGTGCCGAGAGACTAACCTCAATCTTACCTTCCGCCCTGTTTACAAAAGCATGTTTAAATGCGTTTGATAACAGTTCATTCACAACTAATCCGAAATGTACTGCAGTTGAGACTGGAAGTGTACAGTCAGCTACATGAACAACAGGCGTGATTTTTGTATCTTGAACCTGATAACCCATGAACAATTGCCGTAGCAATCCCTCCACAAACCCCTTCATATTTATCTCAGATAAGTTTCCGCTTTCGTACAATTTCGTATGAATAAGTGCCATCGTATTTATCCGGTCCCGTGATTCCAGGAGTCCCGCACTCGTAGTTTCGTCTTTGGCTGCTCGTGCTTGCATATTCAGCAGGCTCGATACGACCTGAAGGTTGTTCTTTACGCGATGATGTATCTCCAGCAGCAACACCTCTTTCTCTTTTAGTGATGCTTTTAGATGCTCTTCTGCCTTCTTGCGTGCCTCATCTAGCTCCATATTGTGGAGCCCAAACGCGATGTCGCCCGCCACTTCCTCCAGCAGTCCCTTCTCCTCTTCGTCCACTGCGACCGCTGGTGCAAGCAATACCGCAAGCAGCCCGAAAAGCTTTCCGGCATGTTCGACACGAATGATCGCAGCTTCTTTGCCGACACAAGCGTCTTTGAAGAAACAATCACCGCATTCTCGGGTTTTGTCCAGAACTACAAAACTGTCTTTTTGTGCGAGCGCGTTTTTTATGCACGGCGGATGATCACCACCCAGCACATGTTCACAGAAACGAGTGACGTCTTCACTGAAGCCGGAACCCTTGACTGTGGCAAAAGCTTCACCCTCGCTCAGGAATCCGAGCCATGCGACATCGTACCCCCGTGCTTCTGTCAGAGTATCGCAGGCGTTCTGTAACAGAGTGTCACGGTCCTTCTCCATCACAATCAACTGATTTACACCCCTGATGGCTTTGAGGACGCTGTTCAGATGCTCGATGTGCGTTTCTGTCTTCTTCCGCTCGATAGCATAGCGTATAGTACGTACCAGTAACCAGCTATCCAGTTTGTTCTTAGGCAGATAGTCCTGTGCACCCGCTTGCACTGCCTTAATAGCAAGTTCGGCATCGTCAAGACCCGTCAGCATCACGATTGGCACATCTGGTACTTGCGCGTGTACAGTAATGAAAGTGTCCAGCCCAGAACTATCCGGCAGTCCAAGGTCCAACAGAACCGCATCTATATCTGCTGCGGCAAGGCGCACCAGCCCTGTCGAGAGCCTATCCGCTTGCTCCAGTGCGAACGCAGAGGCACCTGCTTCTGACAGCATCTCCTGTATCAAACGTGCGTCTCCCTGGTTATCCTCAACCAGCAGAATTTTTATACTGTTATCGTGCATAAAGTTCATTTGTTTCCATCGAGTGGCAATTTCACTATCGTAAACCAGAACTCTTCGACAGACCTCACTACCGTGATGAATTGGTCCAGATCAACAGGTTTTGTGATATAGCAGTTCGCATGCAGGTCATATGCTTTGAAGACGTCCTCTTCTGCTTTTGAGGTAGTCAGCACTACCACGGGGATGCGTTTCAGGTTGGAATCCGCTTTGATCTCTGCAAGCACCTCTCGACCGTCTTTCTTCGGCAGGTTCAAATCGAGCAGCACGAGGTCCGGTCGCGGCGCATCAGCATAACTCCCGACTCTACGCAAGAACTCCAAAGCCTCTATGCCATCTTCTGCCACATGCAGGTTGTTGTGCAGTTTACCGTCTCTGAGTACTTCTCGTGTCAGACGCACATCACCGGGGTTGTCTTCTACCAGCAAAATCTCTATCGAGTTTCCTATCATTTTTCACTCCATTTTCGTAATTCTGATTTTGTGATTCACTTATAAATATGCTTTTTATACGATCCTGGTGCATTCGCTTTTCATAACCCAAAAAGTCAGCCCATGTTAAAAAGGTATGGGTTGCTAATCCATATTGCTCTTCATTATAAAATCACGCTGGCGTCTCATAAGCCCAATCCACTATCTCCCGGACTTTATTCCAAACATCTAAATCCTTAACGCTTTTGATGTTCATGTTGCGCGGTTCCTTTCGATCCCCGACCGGGTATTGTAAAGAAAAACGTTGTGCCCTTGCCTAGCTCAGATTCTACCCAGATCCGTCCTCCATGCCGCTCCACGATCTTCTTACATACCGCAAGTCCGATGCCGGTACCCGAATACTCGCCCCTGCCATGCAGCCGCTGGAATATCACAAAGATACGGTCGAAGAATTCCGGCTTGATCCCGATGCCGTTGTCTGCAACCGAGAATTCCCATTCACCAGCTTTTTGCTCTACTGAGATGTGAATATGCAAAGGCTCTTCGCTATGGAACTTAATCGCGTTACCTACCAGGTTCTGAAGCAACTGAACCAGTTGTGAAGCGTCTGCTATTACGGTCGGCAGTGCATCATGGGTCACCACCGCGCCTCTCTCTTCGATCGTCACTTTCAGATTCGTGAGCACCTGCTCAAGGACAGCTTCGCAGTCGGTCGGCTCGAATGGTTTGCCACGTGTACCCACCCGTGAAAAAGCCAGCAAGTCCTGGATCAGCGTTTGCATCCGGTTCGCGCCGTCCACGGCAAACCCGATGAACTCGTCCGCATCAGAGTCGAGTTTACCCCCGTAACGCTGTTTCAGCAACTGCATATAGCTCGAGACCATACGCAAGGGCTCTTGCAGGTCGTGTGAGGCAACATATGCAAACTGCTCCAGCTCGGCATTGGACCGCTCCAGGTCTGTTACGGTTCGCTTCAAATCATCCTCCGCCCGCTTGCGCTGGATAGCGGCGGCCAGCACGTTGGCCAAGGCTTCCATGAAATGCGCATCGTCTTCGGAAAACGGATGGGGCTGGTCGTGATGTGTTCCCAGGATGCCGAACGGACGGTTCTCGCCGGGGATGGCAACCGTCAACCCGCACACCACGTTGTGTTCGATCAGCAGTGCGGGCGGCGAAAAGCGTTTTTCATGCTGGATGTCTTCGGAAATCACCGGTTTAGTTCGCACAAGGGTGTATCCGCCCTGCGAATCGGCACCGTCCGGGACCGACTTGTGGCCGACCCAGCCTTCCTTCCAGCCCACACCCGCCCGTAGGAAAAGGATACCCTCCTCGATGCGATGCTCGAGTATTTTGGCGTACCTGGTTCCAAACGTCCGCGAAACGAGCGCCACCGCCTCCCCGAAAAGCGCATCGAGCGAATGTTCGGACAACGCCACCAGACCGAACTTGACCAGTTCTGCCTGCTGTCTGACGAGGATGACTAACGCCTCCACCGCCTGCTTGCGCTGCTCGTCCAGTTCGATGCTGTACAGTGCGAAGGCGATGTCTGACGTGACTTCCTCGAACAGGGACACCTCTTCATTGCCCATGCCAAGACCGGCCGGGACTGAGACAGACAACAGGCCGTAGACCGTTTCCCCATGCTCCAACCGCAGAGTCATCGCCGCCTTACCGGCACACGTTTCAGCGAGGGGACAGTCGGTACAAGTGGAGCGTGGGTCTTCGATTGTCACAACTCCCGGTTGCGCCAACGCCTTCCGGCCGCATCGCGGCAACTCACCGGGTTTCAGCCGTGCGAACATATGTGAGAAGTCCTTGCCCCACCCGGCCTCCGCGGTCGTGACAATCTCCCGCGCGTTGTCGATGAGGCCAACCCAGGCGCCGTGATAGCCGCGCGTCTCGACGAGGCTATCGCAAGCCCCTTGCAGCAGCCTGCCGCGGTCCTTTTCCTTGGTAATGAGTTGATTGACGTTTCGGATAGCGCGCAGCACTGTATTTAGGTATTCGATTCTCTCCTCAGCCCGTTTCCGCCTTGACCTATTCACAAGAAGGCCGAAGATGATCAACGTTTGTAGGATTATAAATGCAATTATCGCCCAAATCAGCACCTTGTTCTCTTCATAGAACGAGTGGGGTTTGTTGATAACAATACTGTCTTCAGGCAAGTCGGAAACCGCGATACCCCACCGCTGCATCTGCTCGTAATCAAACATATATTGGGTTTGCGGCTTTGTTAACACAGGAATGTTCTGCACTTTTTCTCCCATCACGATGCGTTGAGCCATCTCTGCTGCGACCTGACCATGATAAAAGCCGCCAAACAGTTTACCACCAACGATACCATAAGGCAAAACCTGGACAGAATAGCCATACATTGGCCGCGCACTTGCTTTGGATACGCGCGCGGCAGCTTCTCCGAAGGCGTAATAGCTTCCCGACTTATCGCGATTGTATGTCCCAAAAAGCACTATGGTATCATCGGATAATTTGCTTACCTCATCCTCTACCTGCTCCAGGGATAAACATTCATCTATACGGGTCATCTTGACATCTTCGTAATATATGAAAAGCTCTTGTATCTGGCCCCAGAGATATTCCCCCGTAGGTGTGTTGTCAACAACAAAGACTATCTGCTTGGTCCCGGGATGCAATTTTAAACCAAGGTCTATTGTTTCTTTTGTCGACTGAAGCTCAATAATCCCTGTAAATTCATCGGGATCTATAAGAGCAGGAGCTTCAAGATTATTTACTCCGCAAAAAACAATCGGCGTGTCCGGGAACAGATCCTCATGATACTCACGGAGAAAATTGAATGCGTTATCATCAGAAGATATAATCAGATCAAATGTTTGGTTGCCGTATTTATACTTATACAACTCATATAATTTCTCTTTGTACCGACTATCATATTTTGTGGCTTTTGAATCCATATATTCTATCCTAAGCTCAATGTCGTTTTCTTCTGGTTTTAAGACAGACTCTATTCCTTTTACAATATCGTCAGTCTGAGCAAAACCTTTATGATACGAATTCAGCACAAGCACTCGCTTCGTCTGCTCCTCCTGTGCATTCGCTAACGGAATAACGAAGGAGAGGCTAATAATAATAAGGGCGATGCTAATAACAGTGACAAAAAATCTAACTGGATGACTGTGTGTGTTCTCTCGTGTGCTTACCATATCGGTTTTACGTGCTTCTGATTCATGCCACAGATAAAGTGTATCTTTATTCTTATTGGGCGTCATGTAAAACTAGCCTATTTACACGAGAAGACGGTCTTCACATAAAAGCTTTTCGTTCGTAGTACAGAACGATGCGGATATGAGTGTGCAGGGCTAAATTCATATCTGTAATTAATCCTGCATCACCCAAATACACGTGCTATATCTGCCTGTGGTACCGTTTTGAGAACTCACAGAAGGCAGCAGTTCGGTTTTTCCGGCACGACTCCTCTCGGCCCAAGAAGCTAAAAAGTTGTGGCGGGCATATGCGCATCAATTTTGGTGCTAATATACATACCCCGCAAGTAAAGGATCAGGCATAACGTCTGTCGCCATAAACTCATCCTCGAAGACTGCATCTACGGGTTCTATCTCTTCTGCTACTATTTGTACGCCAGCCACGATTTTACCTCGT
>DAOUUS010000298.1 GCA_030668065.1 Candidatus Methanophagales archaeon | reverse complement strand
TATAATAAGAATTATAGAGATCACCGTAAAATTGTGGTCATTGACGGAACTACCGGCTTCGTGGGTGGATTCAACATCGGCGATGAATATCTGGGCAAAGGGCCGCTGGGTTATTGGCGCGACACGCACCTGAAACTTAACGGTCACGCAGTCGGTATGCTACAGGTTCGGTTCTTCCAGGACTGGAGCTTCGCGGCAAAGGAAGTTCTGGACGCGGGAAAACAATATTTCCCAAAAGAACATGAAGTTACCGGCGGTGCCGCTGTGCAGATCGTTTCTTGTGGCCCGGATACTCAGTGGGAGCCGATAAAAAAAGGATTTATTGGACTTATTAATTCTGCTACGGAAACTATCTACATCCAATCACCCTATTTTGTGCTTGACGAGAGTGTGATGGAAGCACTGAAAATTGCCGCTCTTACCGGTGTTGATGTACGGGTCATGATACCCTGCAAACCGGATCATCCGTTTGTATACTGGACAAGTTATGCAAATATAGGCGAGCTTCTGGATGCTGGGGCCCGGGCATATACATATGACAACGGGTTTATCCATAGCAAAACCGTTGTTGTGGACGGAGTTGCGAGCTCAGTCGGCACGGCAAACTGGGACGTAAGAAGTTTCAGGCTGAACTTTGAGACAAACGCATTCATTTACGATCGTGAAATAGCCGCGGTGCTGAAGACCGCATTTGAGGATGACATCAACCAGAGTACGGAAATAACGAAACAACTGTACGGCGAGCGGTCCACCAAGATAAAGATAAAAGAATCTATTTCACGTCTGTTTTCGGCTGCGCTATGAGCTGTAGACAAGAAAGCATAATATTCAACTAAAATCAATTATTGACGCAGATTAACGCAGAAGAACTCAAATCTGTGTGAATCCGTGTAAATCTACCTAAATAGATAGAAGTTATACTTGATATACAACGAGAATTCCTAAATCATAAGCACCAAATTCTAATATCTATCTTGTTATACAGGGCACGTTGCTAACGTGTATGGTGTATTTTATGTTGGGTTGGTGCGGAGGAGACTTTTGCACTCGCTCTAAGAACGAGTTCTTTGTACAAAATGCAATTTTTACATAACATATATATATATGAACAGTCAAACAGTAATTACCGTGGAACACATGAAGGGCATGGGAGCTGCACGCCAAAAAACGCAGGACTATCATAGCGTAGGAGGAACGTGCTAATATGGATACAACGGCGTTAGCCGGGTTTCTTTGTACTTGTTTGGGCGGATATTTTGCTATTATGAATCCAATTGCCAATACTCCTGTTTTCATGAGTTTAACCGAAGGTGACGATGCTGCGACAAAAAAAGCAGTAGCCAGGAATAGTATTCTGTTTGCATTTGTGCTCGTTGCCGTTTTAAGCTTTATCGGTAATTTTATCTTTAAGCTATTTGGCATCACCCTACCTGCGCTGCGGATTACCGGTGGGATTGTCCTTTTTATGATTGGCTATCAGATGTTGCAGGGGTCAGGTTCTAAAGTCCACACACCCTCTGATGAGGATATTGCAGCTAGCCGCGAAGCACGACTCAATGTTGCAATATCGCCATTAGGAATCCCTATATTAGCGGGCCCGGGTACTATTGCAGTGGCAATGGGCTATGCCGCCGGTTTTGATCTGATACATATTATCCTATCTCTGTTGGCTTTCGGGGTGATGTGCGGTATTACGTATATGTGCTTTCGGGGGTCCAAACAAATCGTGGAACACCTGGGACAAAATGGTATCAATGTGATAACGCGTTTGATGGGATTACTTTTAGCTACCATTGGCATAGGTATGATTCTGGTCGGTCTTGACACAAACGTCCATACGCTTATAGCCGCTATTTCGTAACTGTTTTTTCGTGGGAATATTGGTCGACACAATCACCGAACGCTCAAGGATAATGGTTGTGCTTGACATAAACCTAGGACATATTAATATATAAATGGCACTATAAAAAAATGTCGGGAATTCAGATTTTAACACCATGTAACCTCATAAACTAATTAGTCATAGTATATCAGTCGCTT
>DAOUUS010000280.1 GCA_030668065.1 Candidatus Methanophagales archaeon | reverse complement strand
GAGCTTTTATAGGAATATCCCCACAATCTTCCGCTTCTCTACATCCACCAATCCCCGATCCGTAATCTTCAGCTTCGGTATAACCGGCAAAGCGAGAAACGACATAGTAATAGTAGGCGCTTGCAATTTACAGCCCATCTCAGCAATTTTAGCTTCCAGCTCTTTTTGTTTCCTTATCACATGATCCAGCCCTTTATCGCTCATAAGTCCTGCAATAGGCAGTTCTAACTCCCGCGTTATTTCGTTACCGCGACACAAAACAATTCCCCCTCCTATCGCTTTCAAGCGGTTACACGCGCGAGCCATATCTTCTTCGTTTGTACCTATAACGACAATATTATGCGCATCATGAGCAATAGTGGAAGCGACAGCACCGGCCTTCAAGCCAAACCCTTTTACAAAGCCCAAACCGATATTACCGGAGTATTGATGCCGTTCGAGCACACCAATCTTTATTATATCGCGTGCTGTGTCTATACCGCTAACTTCCTCCACGAGTTCCTCAGTCAGAAGTTCGCCTTTTATCAAACCGATAATCCGCGCTTCTTTTGCTCCGCCTTCTTGCGGTATCACAAAAGCATCAGGTTTCACATGCGCTATCCTTACACTTTCGCCATAACGTGGGTATTTGTACTTATATCCATGCGGCGGCGTAGCGAAATCCGTCTTCCCGTTCACTATCACCCTCTCTACTTCGAACTTATCCAGATTCTTTAACAGCACGATGTCCGCGATTTTACCCGGCGATATGCTGCCTATTTTATTGTCGAGTTTGAACCATTCCGCAGTGTTTATCGTGCACATCTGCACTGCTTTCACGGGATCTATACCCTGTTCAATGGCTCTTCTTAAGACAAAGTCTAAATAACCCGCGTACTGTAAATCGCGTGGTGTTCGATCTCCGTCTGTGACAAGCATGCAATGCCTTGTAGCTACGGTCTTCAATAAAGGCGCAATATCTTCCAGGTTCTTTGCCGCTGAACCTTCCCTCACCATCACACGCATACCCAACCGGAGCTTCTCCTGCGCTTCTTCATAAGACGTGTTCTCGTGGTCTGAACCCGCACCACTTAATACATATGCGTTTAGCTCTTTACCGCTGAGTAGCGGAGCATGACCATCTATTGGTACTTTTAACTCCTGTGCAGCTTCTATCTTCTTCCATACCTCTTCCTCTTTTGCTATAACACCGCCGTAGTTCATCACCTCTGCCAGACCGATAATTCCGTCCGTCCGCAGCAATTCCTTTATCTGTTCATGCGTGATCACGGCACCTGATGTCTCAAGCCCAAGAGCAGGCGCAGTTGAAGGTACGCATGAAGGGGCCATACAATATACTTTTAGGGCGGTAGATTTCGCCTCTTCTAAAAATGCTCTTATCCCCTCGATACCTAAGACATTGGCTATCTCATGTGGGTCCGCCACAACCGCAGTTGTCCCGCGGGACACAACCGCTTTTGCAAACTCGCACACCGAAAGCATACTCATTTCTATATGCGTATGCCCGTCTATCAATCCCGGGACTGCATAGCGATTCCGCGCGTCAATCTCATCTCTTCCGCTATATCTGCCCAATCCTGCTATCACACCACGAGCAATCGCAATGTCTGTTTCGTATATCTCGCCACTACATACGTTCACGAGGTTTACATTTTTCAGCACGAGATCCGCTTTTTCTTTGCCTAATGCGAAGTCAATTAACGCATTCATTTAGTGTTATAACACCTTCTATTGCGTGGGCACTTATGCTTTTAGTCTTCCGATAGCTTGAAAGCTTCTTCTGATGTCATCATACCAAAAAAGTTTATAACGACCTATAGTATGTATATACTACACATATAAACATCCACTGGACACCAACAGTCAAAATGGGAAAACTAATAGGATTTTGTCTGATAGCAGTAGCACTGCTTGTATCCACATGTGCGGATATTACTTCTGCGCACCCTGGGGTAGTTGTGCTTATCTCGCCCGAGGAGGGTAGGACTTATACCTCAACAGAGATAGCGCTAGTAGCAACTACTGAAGGGAATATATCCAATTTGAACTGGAGCTATCGGCTGAACGGAATGGCGAATATTTCGTTTCACTCCGCGGGTCACGCTAACGAGAGCGATAACGCCACTAGTAACGCTACCGCTAACGGAAGTGCGCGAATAAAGCTGACTGCGAGCGAAGGTGTGAACACTGTGGATGTGTACGCGGGGGATCTGGTCGGGAATACCGGCAAAGTGACTGTATCCTTCATTGTGAAAACGACATCTCCTGAATTCTCGGGGTTATCACAGGAAGCATTGGGGGCAAATACGACAGAGGAGATAGAACTGGCAGTAAAAGCGACTGCGCCGATAATGAACTATCAGGAAAACTGTACCGTGAACGTATCACT
>DAOUUS010000139.1 GCA_030668065.1 Candidatus Methanophagales archaeon | reverse complement strand
TGTAAGCGATAATCCTCTTTACTCATTCGTACACTCTCTATATGCTCATTTAAGATGTCCTCAGCGGTTATCGCATCAATATAACATTCATCACAACAGATCATAGAAGCCCATTCATCAGCAGAAATACTCTTTTATCTCATTTTCATGTTTAAGAGCCACGAGCTGATGCACACATTTTTTGTTTGCAATATCCGGACTCAGTTCTTTACTTTTCACATAATCCCCATCAACATAGTTAAGACTATCCTCTTTAATGAACGCTAACGAGGAATAATCCTCTAATTGTTTCCGTTTAAGCACAACACAGTAATCCCCATAGCTTTTTAAACCGAGTCCTCCAATGTTCAACGCGCCATATTTGAATTTTTCGCCGTCTTCAAAGGTGTGGTCAAAAGCTACCCTTGATTTATAATAGTCCTTCAGATGCTTCTCTATAGCTTGTTCTACTGGTATTTCTAATTTTCTTACGCCTCTTAACTCTTCTCTTTGTTCTTTTTTCACCTCATATATGTTCTTATAATTACCACCGATTAAAAAGTCATTTAATACCCATTGCCTCATGTTTAGCGAAATAGTCCAATGACGCTTCACCAATTTAACGAAATTGCTAAATATAGCAAAGTTATTTGGATCCGCATACCCTTCCTTCAATAGATTATATCGCGTCTTTAAGCTATCCAAATTTTGATCTGCCATATCAAATATGTGCATTTCTTTCCTTCCTAATAGATCAGAACATTTTTCATCGTATAAACTTTTTTGTGGAGAAAGAATAGACAGAAGACCTGAAATCCGAGAATAGAAAACAGAATTCCAACCTAAACCTCACCCCACAAAACATCAATCAAGGGCATATCCGGCGATTCCGGACGTGGCATCACTGATGAGGTTTCTAATCCTATTCTTACCATTTTTTTCATGATACCAGAGTTTTAATATTGTTGATTTTGGTATTTTTAATACCCTCTACAATTCTTTCATATACTGCTGGCTTATATTCCAAATACTCTTTTATGTTCCGATAAGGTGGTTTTGGCAAATCAACTTGATGTGCCATCTCGTTTGTCATGTAATACATCCAATAGTCATCGAATACATCCACGCCGTAATTAGCAAAAACACCCTTTCCTGCCCTCAGTTCATCCATTTTTGTCGTTGAGCCAATATCCTTACTGTTACCATTCCCGGGTCTATCACTTGCGATTTTATACTTCTCTTGCAAAATAAACTCAATATCCTTTATCTCCGAGAGCTCATCCTGCTTCGTATATATAATCCCAAGCACGTAATGCTTTTCGTATTCGCCATACGAAAACGTAATATTCTTTTTGCTGGTTCTATTTCGGAAATAACCGGTAAACGCACCAAGCGTAAATCCTGACGCTGAGGTTTTAGATTTTCGGTAGGTGCTCTTTATATCAAGTGCGATCTTATCACCGCTTTTTTTGTCAATAAAACTGATGTCAGGGTAAAAATTCTGCTCTTTGCTTAAAATAATCTCAAAATCGTTTTCTGTCGCAAACTGTTGGATTTTAGGGAATAGCATAATCTCTAAAACCGTTGAAATCACTTTTGTATCGAGAGAAATCGTATAAATATTCTTAAAAATATCTATAAAGCCTTTTACTGTCCAGTTACCATCAGAATCTTGAATATCGCAAAGATATTGGTTTAGATGTCCTAAGAGTTCTTCTTTAAATTTGGCCTTATCCATAGTCATCATTCTAAAAATAACTTTAGACGTTAATAAAATTATCCTTTTGATACTTACAGTATCCTAGCCAGCGCATGGTTTGAATCCGTCCCATTCCTTGTCCAGATGGCTGCCGGTAACTTCAACACCGCCGTCGGCATTGAATAACCATGTAGCGAAATACATCAGCGGTGTAGAGCTTACCTTTTCGCCGGGTGCGATGTCTATGACATGGACGCCTTTACTGATAAGACCGTCAACAAATGCTGTTATCGTTAGTAAGCTGTAAATTCGGGTTCGCTTCGTCCGCAATACCTCTTATGTCATTCGCACGATATGCGGTCTTGTCTATTATCATTTATCGTTCTTAGCTCTTCCACTTTATCTATTCCAGCTTCAATGCACTTTCTAATCGTGCTTTTATTTCGGCTTCGGTTACAGGCAGTTTTATATAGCCCCTTGCTCCTGCTCGTACTGATTCAACTATTATATCAGGGTCCAAATCTGTACCTGTGAGTAACACAAGAACAACCGTAGCAGGGTTCTCTGTTGTTATAATTCGGGTCACTTCGATACCGTCCTTCTCTTTTAACGCTGGGTCCACCAATACAATATCCGGCTTTTGTTCCATGTACTTTTCTATCGCATCGTTACCGTCTTTAGATGTCCCAATGACCTCATAATTTAGCTTCTCCAGCGCTGCTGTTAGCATAATGCACATAAACGTAGATGCGTCAGCAATCAGCACCTTCAGCTTTTCCCCCTCCTCTCCCTCTGTGCCGCTATCCATACCCATATTAGTAATTAATGGATAATTGTAAAGGTATTCTTTATAAATGTTTCTTGCGCCTATCTTGGCTTCGGTGTACGATTCCAGTTTATCACGACATCCGATGTTGTTTCTGTGGCTCGTGGAGGGAGTTGAACTCATGCTACCTATCCCGTTGCGGAAATTCCAACCGGAAGTTAACCTCAAAACGGTACCTCGCAGCCAATATGGTTGATGGCAGGTTGTGATGAACCGGGGGATGAACTATGCTTGACAACCGAGTTACTAAAAGAAGACACAAAAAACAGTAAGATTTAAGAACATTAATTCCGTATCTCTTGTGTATGGCAAAGACAGTGAAGAGCATAGAGGAGATAAATGCGAAGATCCGGGATGGCAGCGTTTGTGTAGTAACTGCGGACAAAATGAGCGATCTCGTCGGGGAACTGGGTGCGGCCGGCGCGGCGAAGGAAGTAGATGTAGTCACCACCGGGACTTTTGGGCCTATGTGCTCATCAGGCGTGTTCCTCAATTTCGGCCATGCCGACCCGCCGATAAAGATGCAAAAAGTTTGGCTTAACGATGTAGAGGCATATTCCGGGATTGCTGCGGTTGATGCGTATTTGGGTGCCGCGCAATTATCAGAGGCTAAAGGCGAGGAATATGGTGGAGGACATGTAATAGAGGATTTAGCGTCTGGTAAGCAGATAGATATGAGAGCTACCAGCTATACCACTGATTGTTATCCCCGTAAAGAGATAGACACAACAATCACGCTCGATGATTTGAATCAGGCGATTATGCTAAATCCAAGGAATTCGTATCAGAAGTATGCTGCAGCGGTAAACTCAACAGAAAGGACATTATACACCTATATGGGCACGTTACTGCCGAATTACCGTAATGTGAATTATTCGGGTGCCGGCGCACTATCACCCCTTACAAATGATCCCGATTTCGAGACCACAGGACCTGGCACGCGGATATTCCTTTGCGGTTCGCAGGGGTATGTAATAGGGATGGGGACGCAGCACGATCCGGTTAACGGATTTGGTACATTGATGGTCTCGGGTAACATGAAGGATATGAGTGCTGAGTATCTCAAAGGTGCCCGTTTCTATGGCTATGGTGTGTCGCTGTATGTCGGCATTGGAATACCGATACCTGTACTGAACGAAGGAATAGCGAAGAAGACTGCGATACGCGACGCCGAAATCGTCACGGAAGTGCTCGATTATGGTGTTTGCAGACGTGACCGTCCGGTATCAAGAAAAGTAACATACGAAGAGTTAAAATCCGGTATGATTGACATAGGTGGTAAAGAAATACCAAGTTCGCCTCTTTCCAGTTTTTTCATGGCGAATAAAGTGGCGCAGGAGTTGAAGACAAGAGTAGAAAAGGCTGAATTTTTAGTGTCGCTACCGGTAGAGCGATTGCCAACCGATACCACATTCAAACCGATGAAACAGACGAGTGAGCTACCACTGGTGAAAGATGTAATGACAAGGGACGTAAAGCCGATAAGTGAAGGGGCGAGTATAGCAGATACGGCGAAATTGATGATGGAGACACAAACTACGCATATCCCTGTTGTGTCCGCGGACGAGAAACTGGTGGGAATCGTAACCGCCTGGGATATATCCACCGCGGTAGCGAAACGACACGAGGAATTATCGGAAATAATGACACGGAAAGTGATGACGTCTGATTTAGACGAACCTCTTGAACTGGTGATAAGGAAGTTGGATAAGTATAACATCTCGGCATTACCCGTCATAGACCGAGATAGGAAGGTTATCGGGATGGTGACAAGCGATGAGATAAGCAAACTGATCGGGAGACGGAAGAGATGGAAATGGAAACTATGAATTACATAAGCGATAAGAAATGAACGAAGAGGAACTAAAGAAGCAAACGTTGCAGTACAGGGAATTGGTAGGTGATGACCTCTTCTGGTTTTCCGTATCACAGAACGTTATGACGATAGAAAAGGACAGGCTCAGATTTGGTCAGTTGGCATTAGAAATCTTAGAGCATTTCGAGTGCGATAGATGCTGCAAATGCTGTACTGAGATGCCGATTCATCTGAATGACGAAGCTTTAGAGCGGCTTGCCAAACTTGATGGTGACGCCCTATTTGATAAGCTGGACGATAACGAGGTGGATAACTACCTGAAATCGCCATGCCCGTACTTGAAAGGAGATACATGCACAATTTACGAGATCAAACCCACCGCATGTCGCATGTTCCCGTTTGTCGTTATTCGGCCTGTGCCGACATTACAATTATGTCCTATGGGCAAACGGATATTCGCAACTTTCAAAGATTTAGTGCGTAAGTACGGTAAAAAAGACCTGAAGGTGGAGTGGGAAGAAGAAGGTGCTGCTATTCGGCTGCC
>DAOUUS010000190.1 GCA_030668065.1 Candidatus Methanophagales archaeon | reverse complement strand
GGGTAAGATGGGTCAAAATGAACGAATGCCAGTTCCCGCATCCCTAACTCTGACGGGATTTCTATCCGCGCAGTTCTGTAATAATCCCTGTATTTGCTCCGTACAAATCTTTTCGTCTTTTCGTTCATCTTTAGTGAAACACCACCATAGAATACAGCCCTTATTTGGGAAAAACACAATTATGTATGTCTAAGCTCACGCCAGAGCCTTAAAATTTGAGTGCCCATCTCTATTACATCTCTCTTCAAATCCACTTTTGTTTGACTGTCACATCGCCATCTCACGGGAAACTCTTTTACCCGGTATCCTTCTCTCTGTGCTCTCACCAGTATCTCAGTATCCCAGAACCAGTGATTATCCTTTACAGTATCCAGAATAGTGAATAACGACTCCCTTTTGAATGCTTTAAAGCCGCATTGATGATCTTTTAGCTCGGACTTTAGTAAATGCCGTGTCATGAAATTGAAGCCCTTACTCGCAACCAATCGCGTAAAAGACCGTTTCACATCACTTTCTTTTAACATTCGGGAGCCCGTTGCGAGGTCGTAACCTTCTCGTATTGATTCAATCAACTCTTCGAGGTGTTTCAAGTCGGTTGCAAGGTCAACATCAATGTACGCGACAATTTCGCCTTTTGACGACTTAAACGCATGATTTAACGCTTTACCGCGACCTAACCTCTCGTTACTGTGCAGATGCGTCACATAAGTTAATTCTCTTGCCAGTTCATCTGCGGTATTGCTGGTACCATCAATTGAGCCGTCTTCCGCGATGATAATCTCGAACGAAGTGGTCATTTTTTGTAACGCATCCGCTACTTGCCTAACTGTATCTCTTAACCTTTCTGCTTCGTTGTATGCCGGTAAAACAAGAGAAACTTCGGTCATTTTATCGCTGTAGCATTGAAAATACATGAATCGGTATTATTTATTTCTTGCTAGGGTTAAACTTCGATTGTAATATTAAGCAGATGTACCATCTTCCTCTATCTCCTTTGCTATACCTCTATCAGCAATAAGTTTCTTGAATTCTACCGTAGTAAGCCCCGCAAGTTCAGCCGATTTCGCTAACGATGCTTCATTGGTCCTGTACCATTCCAAAGCAAGTTCAACCCGTATTCGCGTACACATATTCATGTCCCATACATTTTATAATAACCCATAAAGTCCGATAATATCGGAACCAAATCCAGGCCTCTTATCCTGCCTAATCCTCCGGAAGCAACGGCAATCTCGTCATAAACATCCACTTTATCTCTTCTAACGCCCGCACCATTTATGACAATTGGTGTAGGGTCGCTGCTATGCCGTTTTAGTGATACCGGCGTGCTATGATCCGCTGTAATGGCGATATACGCATCAGTCTCTTTTAGCCTGCTCATAAACTCGCTATCTATTCGTGAAATCATCTCGCGCTTACCTTCAAAGTCGCCGTCATGTCCAAAACTATCAGTCGCTTTTATATGCGCGAACACGAAATCGTAGTGTTCCAGTGCATGCAATGTCGCTTCTGCCTTATTCTTCAGATTCGTATCGGATTTGCCGGTTGCGCCCTCAACCGGAATGACATCCATCCCGGCATATTTTGCAACTCCCTTATAGAGCGAAGCTCCAGCCACGCAGGCAGTACTAAATCCTTGCCTTTCGCTCATCGGCGGCACTTGTCTATAACTACCCGCACCTCTTAGAAGTATAATATTCGCCGGTAGTTCACCGTTCCGTCTTCTATCTTCATTCTCCGGATGATTGTTCAGGAGCTCATAACTCATCCGTACGAATTCATTCACGATGTTTGCGGTCTTCTTCGCGGCATCGGTATCTTTAAGTGGTTTACATTCTGCTACAATGCTTCCCGCCACATGTGAGTCCACATTTGATACGTCGCGAGAAAGATTTGAGCCGGTCATCACAAGCGCGCCTCTGTGCTCCGTGGTATTTTCCAGATATATCCGGGCATCATCTATTTCAAGCCCGTTCAACAGTTTTGCCATGCCTTTACTACCTTTCCTTCCTGCCCGTCTGTCTATGACTCGCAAATCATCATCCACAGTCGCAAAATTCGCTCGAAACGCTACATCGCCTTTGTTTAGTGGCATATCGGCACCGAGCACTTCAAACACGCCCCTACCCGGATAAAACTCGTAGGGATCGTACCCAAAGAGGGCAAGATGTGCGGTATCGCTTCCCGGTACTATCCCGGGGGCTATTACGGTCACCAAGCCATTTATACCCGCTTCGCTTATGGCATCTAGATTGGGCGTATCAGCAGCTTGCAACGGTGTTCTCCCTTCGACCGTGGGGCGGTCTCCAAGGCCATCACATACTACCAATACCGCTTTACCATAGCTTGTTCCTTCGCTCATCTTTTCGCCTTGAACAATGTACTCCCTGTTTATGCTTATGCGGATAAGAATTGAATGCTAACTATATCTATTTGTTAAGGTTTAAAAACCGTTCATTCAAAAAAAGCTTTACCAAAGAAATAATATGCGATAGGTACAATGATGACATCACGGAAAAGAATAGCGGTAATTGCTTAGCTAACCACAAGATTCCACAGATTCCCACGAGAAAGCAATACTATGGGTCCGGCTTAAGGACACTATTGGCTCTTTTATCCCCTCTGCTAACCCAAAAATCTTGTGTTAATCTCGTGGAATCTCGTGGTTTCTTACCCCGCTGCTATGCAAATACGAATAGCGGAGATAAAGAAATAACGGAAAGGAATATATGTGCCTGTAATCTAACTTCCATTTAAAAGATGATTTGAGATATGAAAATTCAAGAAGGTTTGTATTGGTATAAAGAGCGAGGGGTGCTCGATGCGAACACGTACGTGATAAAGGCGGATATTACGGTTATTGTAGATCCGGGTCGGGAAAAGTATCTCGCGCTGCTGCTTGAAGAGTTGCAATTGGATGGCATTGACCCCGAAAGTATTGATTCTATACTGATTACGCATCTTCATCCTGACCACTGTGACGCAACAGCAGCGTTCAAGGATATTTCAGGCGCAAAAGTTGCGTTGCATTCATTACAGTTGGAATATCTTGACGTTATGATAGAAGAAGCTTCGCGGTTCCTGGGCATTAGCAAATCAAGGCAATTCGAGGCGGATATTGTGTTTGAGGATGTGTTGAGCCTTGGAAACAAAGAGTTGAGCATATTACCTACACCGGGGCATTCTCCGGATAGTATATGCCTTTACGCCGCGGATGAAAAAGTGTTGTTATGCGGTGATTTAGTGTTTGAGAAAAGTATTGGAAGGGATGACTTACCTTTTGGTGATGGTAAAGAGTTGATGAGGTCTATTAATAGGATGTCTGCGCTGGATGTGGAGCTTTTACTGCCCGGGCATGGAGCCTTCATAAGCGGTAAAAGCAACGTCAGACGGAATTATGAATTCATAGCGTCCTATTTCCAGCTTCTTTGACTTGAGCTTTTAGCTGTACTTCCCCAGTTGGTGGTTCCGAAAGGGAATTGTTTAGAAAAATATACTTTAGTATTGGAGCGAAAGAAATATGAGCGAAACGAAAAAGGTGCAGGATTTGAAGGTGGGTGACACTGTTGATACTACTTTCCTCGTGCTGGAGAAGGAGCTAAAGGGATTTGTAACGAGGGAAGGCTACTACCTGCAAGCGAAATTTGGGGATAGCTCGGGCAGTATATGGGCGAAATGCTGGGAGCGAGCAGAAGAAGCGGCTGCTTTGTTCGACCCCGGCGATATTATCCGCATAAAGGGTATGGTAGAATCATTTAAAGGTCGTTTACAGTTGATCTTCGAGCTACCCGGGATTGTAAAAAGCACTGAAACAGAAAGCGTATCCGAGTATCTGCCCCGGGCATCGAAGAACACAAATATGTTATTTGCAGAAATAGAAAAAACAGCGGAGGGCTTGACAAATGATTATTTTAAGCAATTGGTCTTTTCGTTCCTACGTGACCCGGCT
>DAOUUS010000089.1 GCA_030668065.1 Candidatus Methanophagales archaeon | reverse complement strand
GTTGGCGGCATATAACGTGAGTGGCGAGTATGCAATGATAAAAGCAGCTGCGGAAAGTGGCTATTTAAATGGTGAAGAGACGTTGATAGAATGTTTAACGGCGATAAAGCGTGCGGGTGCGGATTTGATCATTACGTATTTCGCGAAGGAAGCTGCTGCGATATTAATACGGTAATTACAAATTCTGAGTTTAGCAGTTTTTGTGTTTTCATTGTATATACAGTATAACTTCTACCTAGCTATTTAGGACGCAGATTCACACGGATTTGTTTTCTTCTGCGTTAAACTGCGTTAATCTGTGTCAATAAATGATTTTATTTTGTTCTTGAGCACGGGCAATCTCACGCAGTATCTTCCTGTATCCTCAGCGTTATCCCTTTTTTATTTACCACGAGTTCAAGCCTTTTACCTGTAACACTTTCAAACTCGTATAACAGTGCGAATACCTCTCGGTCCACATGTATAAACTCTTCTATACGTTTCATGCCAATTCGACCTTTTTTTTCCGTATTGCCGCTTTCTATTCGTGCATTCGCTAATGTCCAGAGCTTTGTCGGCCCTATCATCTCACAGGTGATTAATCCTTTACCCTTAAGACCTTCGAGATATTTTAATGTGGTTGTTTTGCTCATGTTCGCACGTTTAACCACTTCGCTCGTGTTTAGTCTCTCATTCTTAAGTAGTTCAAGTAACTCTTTTTCGCGCCACTGCATTCGTTGTTCACAATAAACATATGTGTACATATACAAAAATGAATTAGTTTGTTTTTTGTGTTTCTAGTTGTATAAAGTATAACTTCTCCCTATTTAAGACTCAGATTTACACGGATTTACACGGATTTGATTTCTTCTGCGTTAATCAGCATTAATCTGTGTCAATAATTGATTTTAGTTTGTTTATCCATCTGCACCCATTTACCTACGCTGTCTTTGCTTGCAAATAAATGGCCTGCTATTTTACGGTTACTCCAACCTTTATCGTGCAGGTTTCTTGCGTTTCAGGATTAATAATTCTTTCTTCATTTCGGACACTCCAATACTTATGACTTTTTTGCATATAAAAGTGTCCTAGTTCTATACTAAACTTAACCCCTAACAATCCTGTATTCAAAAAATGAGCGCGAAGTTTTAGCTAATTTTAGGTGAACATTTGAAACGAAAGTCCAAAACGAAAAAGGCTGAATTTACATTCGCCAGGATGGTTTTTACAGGCCATGACTTTTACCCGGGTAGTTTTTGCCACATGAAGTGAGTTTATTGGTCGTTTGTACTTGTGTGTAGCGGACTGTTATTCTTCGACCACAAATTGCGCATTGCACCCACCTTTTCTCGGAAACGCCAGATATAGCGAATGACAATCGCTTTGACTTCAGATATAAAGTTAAGAACAAACATAAAAATAAAAAATACGTTACACTTTATATACACAAAAACGTTAATTATATTAACCAAAATGCCGGGAAGGGAAGAAACAGCCGAAGAAAGAAGGGAAAGGTGGATGGCAAAGGAAGCCGAAAAAGCGGTTGAGGGTGGCAGGAAAGTAAAGAAAATCAAGTGTTCAAAATGTGGGCAAGAACTCAATGAATTTGTAGATGTTCGGGGAAGAACTCTTTGCTTTGACTGTTATGCGATGGAAGAGGAAAGATTTTCAATACCGTAATTAACGTAATACGTTATTGGGACGTGCTCAAAAACCTATTCAGGACGCAGATTTACGCAGAAAAATATTCCGAAGTATCAAATGCCTTACGTTTAACTTCCGGTTTAGTGCCAAAATTAATATCACCATTGCAATCTCATAAACCTTTTCCAGAAAACCATAACCCAATTTATTATAAACTCGATAGAAGAACTCTCCTCCGTCTATTCCTTATATTAAAAATCATGATTATCTGCGTTCTTCTGCGTCCGATTATCAAATTTTATTCTTTCTTGTCATTTTATTCGCTACGCGATGCCATATTAGTTTTGCTTACTCCGAGGGATATACAACATCCAGGTCAATATCAAGATCCAGGAATCGTGCCTGATACTCTTTGTATATCGCTTTCGGGTCAATATCCTCAAATAGCTCAGGATAGCACCATTTTGCCATGTATACCACCCCTACAAAGCAGGCAGGTCTGGTTGTAATCTCATATGCAATTGCGTAGACTTTTTCTTCCTTCACGGCTGTGACGTCTGCTAAACCAGTACGCCCTTTTAGTTCGTCCCTCTTGATTTGCAATGTATCACGTGGGGCCCATTTGACAATAATCGCAGGATCCTGTGCAAGCAGCCATTCCGCATCTACTTTTGGATATGCCCCTAATAAATCAGCAGCAATGTTATTACCTCCCGCCAAAACGCATAAGTGATGATGCACAGAGCCTTCAGATGCTGCTTCATACTCCTTAGAGTACTCGAAATACACTTTGGGCTTCCTATCCTCTGAGAGTACTTCTAATCGGCCTTCGATTGTTTCCATATGCCCACGATAGAACTTAATGAACTCTCCTGCCTCTTCCTCTTTGTCCATGAGGTATCCCAGTTTATTCAGTTCTTCTTCTAAAGTTACAGGATCAGTGAACACCATACGAATGACTTTGATGTTCTCAGGGAGCAAATCATCTACCTTTTCTGGTGCTGGGAATTTCTCACATGTTAATATGACATCCGGCTCAAGTGCGATTATCGCTTCAAGATCAGGCTCCCACAAACTCCCTATGGATGGTAATTTGCTTAGCACCGGGGAATAAAACTCATCTTTTGTTATAGCGCTGGAAACGCCAACAACTCGCTCTTTTGCGTTCACTATTCGTATTACGTCACCATAAGTAGCGGAAAAAACGATTAGCCTGTTTATTGGCTTGTATATCGTCACCGACCTACCCGTGGAATCCGTAATATGTCGTGGGTAGTGCGGATAATAACTCGCAGATTCACGCAGTTCTTCTGAAGAGAGATGACCTACTCGCTCACCTAAATATTCTGCTCTAAGATACTGCATGATCTCATTGGCAAGTACTTCTCTCGCTACGTCTTCTTTATTTGAAGGTACGCTGCTACTATGTTGTTCTTGCGCCATTGCAGGCATTACCGCCAACAGTAAACAAGAAGCGCTAAACACCAGTACTATATTAAGCAGATTAAGACGAGATAAAGTTCTATTTCCCTTCACTCTTCATCTGCTCCTTTTTTAGTCATTAGTTTCAGTCATGCACAAAGCGTGTTCATATTTTGATCTGCAACGATGTTACAACAGTATCAGTTGCCGTTGCGTTAGTATTGACAATGGGCGCGCAACGGACTACTAAGTTTCGTGGTGCGGGATGTTAACACCATTGCCTTTATTTTATTATGATTTTTGCTCATATATTTATTTAGTATGCTTTTATTTATATTGATATATAAATCTTCAGAACAAAAACAAAATTTAAAACGTCCTTAGAAAAAGCGATATTATCAAGATTAAATAGTTCGTCTAATTAATTAAACGGTATTAAGACATGAACATCGTGATTTATTTGGTTAACGCTGCAATTCTCATTACCTTAGGTGTGATAATTGCGAATCTTGTGCTGGAAAGTAACGTGATACGGAAACTATCACCGTTAATAAAACCTTTTTGTCGTGCTTCAAACCTACCGAAGGAATGTGTATTTGCGCTTTTCGCTTCTTTTTTCAATCCTACCGCGGGTCAATCCACGCTGGCGGGGTTCTATCGCGAAGGCAAAATCGGCGATAAGGAGACGATACTAACGGTAGTTATGAGCACGTTCCCGATTGTCGTGGGGGAATCACTGTTAAGAGTGCAGGCGCCTATTGCTCTTGTGCTCTTAGGACCCTTCATTGGCGGCATTTACATTTGCCTAAATCTTTTTTCCGCGTTTCTACAGTCCTTTGCTGCGTTTGTTTATTCGCGATTACGCTTTCCTGTACGAAGGTGTTTCGACACGGAGATACAAGTTGATCTCACGGAAACTTCGCGCGATCAAAAACTGAAAACGGCATTAAAAAAATCTGTTACCACGCTGAAGAAGATAATACCGATAATGGTAGTCTCGTTTTTGATCGTGGATTTACTTTTTGCGCTCGGAGTCATGGACCATATCAGTTCATTCTTTTTCCCTGTCTTGAACCTGTTAGATTTACCGGGAGAGTGCATAACGGTACTCATAGCGGATTTAGCGCATTTCTCCGCGGGTTACGCTACTGTTGCGGCTTTGATGGCTAAAGGCGTGATAAACGCGAAACAGGCTATAATCACGCTCCTTATTGGAAGTATGTTGATTATAACTTTGGTCTATCTGAAAATCAGTCTTCCTATGTATATTTCGCTGTTTGGACGGTTGGGCATGAAGATGGTAGTTATAAATTATCTGTGCAGTATGGTCGCGAAAGTATTTGTTATTGCTCTTGTGGTTACGTGTATGTAACGTTTAGCGCAACTATAAGAATACCGGTCGCCTACCTATTGTTACCAATCGCTAATTAAATTGACTGTGACACATACCCGTCAAACCACTTCTGTTTGAACATTGCATTCACTGAGGGGTCCATGAGTTTCTTGTACAGGTCAATCTTAGTATCAACGAAGCCCCGTAATTCAAAATCTACCACCTTATCGAACTTATAACGGATATTTTCAAGCGTATTGTTTGCGTTCATCACATCCCGGAGTTCCTCGTTCTCTTCTAACTTAATCTTAATTCGCTCAATATCCACCTTGTCCTCGTCCGTCAAATTGAGCCCGTACGTTTCATTGAGTACGTTAATGATATTAGACAAAAGGTCTTTCTCTTCTTCCGCATGTTGTGGTCTTCCATTGGTGATACATGGTATCTCAGAATCGGTTTTCGTAAGTGGCAGACCACCCACAAATGTTTCCTGAATCCTAAAAGAATCCAGATCCACAGCCTCGCGAATTTCATTAGGAATACGCTTTTCGCGTTTTGGTAGTTTCCTGTTCAAATTCTTCGCAAATACATACAACTCTTCCAGCTCCACCGCTTCAAAGGAAATGAGCTGAGAGACAAAACCATACAACCGGATAAAACGTTGCAGCAGTGACCTGAAATCTTCCTGTTTATTTTCGTCCGCTAAATATCTCCAGGCGTTCACCACACTATCCAATATCGGCTGCAGCTTCTCTGCTTTTTCTTCCGGATTGAAGAATATCAGTGCAAATTCTTTTACCTCTTCTGTGGTATATATTCCAAACTGCTCCAGTTCCGATTGCAGGTCGTAGAGCTTGTTTGGGTCGGTCTCCTCTTCAATGAACGTGGTCTGGAAATAAGGTTGAAATGATTTCTGGATCTCTTCCGCTTCATTCACAAAGTCCAGAACTAACGTCTCGGTTTTACCACGCATCGTTCTGTCCAGTCTGCTCAGCGTCTGGACTGCATGCACGCCTCCCAACTTCTTATCCACAAACATAGTATGCAGAAATGGCTCATCGAATCCCGTCTGGAACTTCTCTGCAACAACCAGAATCCGGTATTCCGGTGTCTTGAATGCGTCCGTGATACTGACCCTTGGGGGTAGCCGGTTCAAGCTGATTTCTGTGTATTTTTCTCCCGTATCTGGGTCTTCAACAGTCCCGGAAAAAGCAACCAGCGGTTTGAAAGGTAGATATTTATCAGTCATGAGCTTTTTTAACATCAGATAATACTTTACCGCATGTAGTCTTGAACGAGTCACAACCATAGCACGACCACGACCCTGAATCGCATTCACCGTCTTTTCCATGAAATGGTCTAACATGATCCTGCTCTTCATCTCAATTGCATGAGGCTGCAAATCCACGTATGACGTGAGCAGTTGTACAGCCTTCTTCCGCTCGTATTCTTTGTCCCCCACCATCGTCTTCACCAGCTTGAAGTAGCGTTTGAACGTTGTGTAATGTTCCAGAACGTCCAGGATGAACTCTTCCTCTATCGCCTGCCGCATGGAATAGATATGGAACGCAACAAACTTACCGGCTGCATCCTTATGACCAAAGAGTTCCAACGTCTTGTTCTTTGGCGTTGCGGTAAACGCGAAATATGAGATATGCGGTTGCCGTCCCCTGGTTCGGATTTCCGTGATGATCGCATCTTCAGGGTCATATTCGTCCCGGTCCTCTTCTTCCGCATCCACAAGATTCGCAGATAGCGCTTTCTTCAAATGCTTTGCCGATTCGCCTGATTGGCTGGAATGTGCTTCATCTAAGATGACTGCAAACCTGTGTCCCTGTAATTTGGTCATGGCATCGGAAATAACCGGGAACTTCTGTAGTGTCGTTGTTATTATATCTTTACCATCTTCTAACGCCTGCCTTAACTCGTCCGAATTCTTCTCCACTGCTTTTACCACGCCCGGTGTCTTTCCCAACCGTCCGTTGTACTGCCGCCCGGATCCCGCACTCTTTTCCCCCGCCTTAGCGTCCGCGCTCTCGTCCAGAATAAGCACACTATTGCCACTTAACTCTGGCATGGCCGCAATTTCTGCTTGCACCTG
>DAOUUS010000128.1 GCA_030668065.1 Candidatus Methanophagales archaeon | reverse complement strand
GTGAAGGAACAACTCAGGGAACATACAGAGCTTCAGCTTGATCCGGAGATAAGCAAAGAGATGGCAGAAGCGGGAGTTGAAATCCAGAATGCGCTGTTGTTAGTTGGTCCGCCCGGTACGGGAAAAACGATGCTGGCAGAAGCCGTAGCCCACGAATCTGGAGTGCCTTTTCTCAGCGTTAATGCGCCTGAACTCGTAGAGAAATGGCTCGGGGCGACTTCAGCCAATATACGCGATCTCTATGAGTTGGCACGGAAGAAAGCGCCGTGCATAGTATTTATGGATGAGATAGACGGTCTCGCACTGAAACGCAGGAAAGGTAGTGGCGAAACAGATGCGGGCGATGAAGTGCGAGCTGCCATGCTGCAGTTGTGTGGCGAACTCGATGGCTTCAGTCGGCGTGATGAATCAATAATTACGATATTTACAAGCAACCGCGATGACAGGGTTGACGATGCGATTCTATCCAGGAGCAAATGTATTGAAGTCCCTGTTCCTGATAGGCAAGCAAAGCTTGAAATCTACAAGATAAAGACCTGCAAATACAACCTGGACAAAGATATAGATTTCTATCGTATCGTGGACTTGACTCCTGAGAGCTGCACGGGTAGAGAGATCAAGAATGTCTGTACTGAAGTCTGGCTAAAGAAAGCAAAAGAAGCTAAGCGGTTGGGTAAGAAAGCAGGCGAGCTATCAGTAACTATGAAAGATTTTGAAGAGGTAATCGCTGGTAGAATATGAATATCTATGCAGAGGGAAAGATGTTTGTGCAGGTTGAGCGAAGAGGGAAAGGATTCAGTATTGAGAGGGATAGAGCGTAGAAGCTAAATGTACGGTTTCTCTTCAAAAACCTAACTTTATTCGGCTTTTTAGCCAAAACCGAACATTTTTAGGGCGTATTATTTATGTACCTAACAACAAATGAGAGGATAAACGTAGGCAAAAAAAATGGCAGACAAAAAAGAATGGGTGCAACACATGAGTGAAGACGTGAAGCATGTTCACAGTGACATCGAACATGTGCGAAGGGATGCGGAAGAAATAAGTGCACACTTGAAGAATCTGGATGAGCACATGCATAACCTGATGGAACATATGGAAGAACTGCAAAAAGAAAGCGATTAAAGACCTTTTTCTTTCTTTTCTTTTTTTTGTGCGTGAAGAAGAAAAGACTATTTTATAAGGTCCTATGGAACGCTTTATGGAACAGGTTTTGTAGTTTTTGCAAAACGGGAAACTGTAGTTTTCCGGTTCTTCCCCTATCTTTTTTAGGTTTCTTCCTCTTTTCCTAACTTATTTAGGATTTGTTTCAGAAACCGAACTTATTTAGGGCTTGGTTTATGTAGCCCTAACAACAATCCTTTAAAAAAGAGTTTGATCAAAAACGTTTCGCAGAAAACGTTTGAAAAAAAATAGGGGACGAAAAAAATGGATAGAATAAAAAAAACAAGCGCGGTGGTGGCGATAACGGGTATCGTATTATTTAGTGTTATTGTATCATTTGCAGGAATTGCAAGTGCAGAGCAGATGACGCCAGAGGAACTGTTCGAGAATCTTTCCGGCGGATGGGCTTTCAATGGCACGATGACTGTGGGAGAAGAGATAACAGGCGGCAATCCCGACAACTATCCACTGGTGGAGCCCAACAAGAACTACGAGCAAATAGGCATTCTCGTGATGGCACACGGCAGTCCGAGCGATTCCTGGTGCGCTCCGGTTAGGGCTGCAGTGCAAAATGTGAGTTCGCCATATCCCGTAGAACTTGGCTTCTTAGAGTTTGTGCCGAACGAGACGATAAACGTTGCGGTGGACAAGCTAGACGAAGCAGGTGTTACAAAGATAATCGCAGTGCCTCTGTTCATATCTTCGAGCAGCGGGCACATTGCCGAACTCGAATACGTGCTTGGGCTACGAGAGGATCTGTCTGAGATGAGTATGATGAGCACAACACAGCAAGAGCCAGTGACGAACGTAATAAGCACCATGCAAACATCCGTTGAGGGTGTGGAGCTGGAACGATCTGTCATATCACGCGAAGGGCGATTCTTCGTTTCCTACATGCCGATAAGTGAGGGCATAAGTATAACACAGCACGGAGGAGGAACGGAGGAAGAGGAAGAACTCGTTCCGGTTGATACGACAGCGGAAATCGTACTTACGAATGCTATTGATGACCATTGGGCGATTGCGGATATTCTGGTGGATCGCACTGTGGCATTAAGCAATGACCCAGCCAATGAGACGGTCGTACTTTTTGCACACGGAACAGATGATGAATCCGATTTTGCAGGTTGGGTAAACAGTTCCGAGTCGTTAGCAGAGCAGGTGAAGCGGAAATTGAAGCACGGGTTGGGGGTAGATATAGAAGATGTGCGATATTCATTTGTGTTTCCAAATGAGACGCAGCATTCCGACCTCTTAGTAAAAGCGGTGGTGGAGAATGTTTCCGCGACCTCTTATCCGATTGTGATTCCGTTGATGGTCAGTGAAGGGTACTTCACGAATATAAAAATCCCAAAGCTGCTGGAAAACCTTAGTCACGCATATCCGGAAAGAGGGGAGAGAGCGCTAACGCCGCATCCGGATGTAGCAGAATGTATTGAACTTACTGCAGCTAAGGAGCTCAGTTACCCCCCTGTACTGATATATGACGGAGAAGAACTGCTGGCGATAACAATAGAGGACGCAGGAAAATATCACGGTGAGGGCGTGATAGAGATATGTCCCTGTGTGGCATGTGCATTCAGGTCAACCTTGCGAGCTTTTTCGGACGAAGAATTGTGGGATGCAATACCACAACGAGGTGATCTCAAATTTATCACAGGACATCCATCAGACGGGCACCAAATGACATTTGAGTACATACTGGGTTCGACCGAAGACCTCGTGATTAAAGAAGGAGCGGACATAGTAAATATTACCGCAGACAACTACGATTACACATTCATCCGGAAATCAACCAGTGATTCGGTTGAACTAAAAGTAAACGAGACATTATTTCCAGAACGTTTCTTTGAACTGAGGACGAAGAAGAAGCTGGGAACTGCAACCCCTGAAGAGACGAAGACTTTTAAAATGCTGAAGGGAGAGCTAAAGGAGAAGTTCATGTATCTACCAATGACCCGCGTTTTCGATGAAGTATCAGGCACGAGTTTCGGCACGGGCGAAGGGACTTATCCAAGCATTTATGGTGTGCATGAGGGCACAATTACGCCTTCGCATGAGGTCGTTGCCAATAAGATGTTTACATATCATTGCAAGGGCACGGGCGGGCATTCGAAATATGTCTGGATTTACAACGACTCAGAAACACTAGTGGAAGCCCATTGGGACGGCTATACAGACGGTTATCAGAACATAAGCTTCGATTCGAATATCACCCTAGAAACAGGGAAAACATACAACTACACCATTCATACAGGCTCTTATCCGCAGATACATCATACCGATAGATTGGAAACCAATGACGGAGTTATCGAATGCACGGAGTTCGTAGATACCAATGGGAAAAGTTATGGCGACTGGATACCAGCGATAAAGTTGCTTTCTTGAAGATAAAGTGTTTTAGGAATGGAGAGCAGAGGTGAACTCTGTTCCTTATTTTTATTAATCGCAGGAGAAGGGGGTATCGCAATGGGATGAAAGTTCAAGATGGAACATTTACAGCAGTAGAAGGAGATACGTGAAGAAAATATACTTGACGGTTATTTATCTCAAAACTTACCGTTATCAACGACTAACGGCATTAGGACATCAAGTGAAAATGAACCTTACACCGAATTGGGGTGGGGACAAGGAATGCGTATAATGAAAACGTATATTTTCTACATCTTACTCGGTCTATTATATCCCGTAGTCAAACTAATTTGGTATATTACTGGTTTTGTTTACCTGCGTGGAGTGGTATATGGACTAATTGCTGGTGTTTTGACGATCAGCATCGGTATTCTCGCTCTAAAGGAATACGAGGGAGTAGATAAGCCGATATGGCACAGGTTCGCTGTCTTGATACCGTTAATTATCGTTTTACTTACCCCTATTATTATGATTCGTCATTTAGGGCTCCGAATCTTTTTGACTGATAAACTGACAACTTTTTTAAACTGCAAACTCTTATATAAAATTCGAGACGGCGTAGTAAGATAGAGAAAAAATGAAACTAATCAAAGAAATGGAAAGATATTTGCCTATACCGGCTTATCCGTCAAAAGAATTGCTACAACTCCTTCGTAAGCAAGGGAAAGATATTAGCAGGGATATAGAACTAAATATAACCCGGGTACTTGACTCTGGAGATGCTGGTGGTATAGTTTGCACGGTACTTGAGGAGAACAAGGAAGTACTTATTGTTTCATTGACCCATCTCCACATAAAGGTCGCCCATCCTTTAAATGAGAAAATAGTGGCTTATCAAAAACAAAGAGCGAAAAATATTTCGGGGAGATAACATGAGTTTTTCAACATCTGACGTAGAGCATGCGCGAAAGAAGAAGCACAACATTTTTTCAGCTCAAAATCGCTAAACTACTATTCTGAAGCAGACCTGCAGGTGGACTTCTTCCGAATACTTGAAAAAGAATTGCCCAAAATAAAGTTCCCTTATATACTCAATCTGTAACTTTAACCTTATTTCGTAATAGGTTCTTCAGGTAGTACATATCCCAATTTTTCTATAAGTGTTCTTGATTTTTTGGGTATTTCCGCGAATTGTGTTTTCTCCCTGATCTTCAATAACTGTACTCTTTTGAGATATTCGATAACGTCTGGGACCGAATAGTAATTTAGAAGCTCTTTTTCGATTAGTTTTCCGTATATCCGGTAGTAGAATTGTAGAGCGATGAAACTGACGAACAGGAAGCCTTCCAATTGTTTGTCATCACGCATATAATTTTTATCGGATTCAAGGATGTTTTTGAATATATCGAACGCTTTTTTTATGTCAATTCGACTTTTTAAGAGCCCGTAGACCTCTTGAGCCGACTTGCCGCAGGTAGTTCTTACAGCTATTGTCCCCAACCTGTAGTCTTTTTCGTATACCCGAGACTGGTAGCCCACGATTTTTTTCGTGTTTTCGGCTGTGTCATCCTTTTTTTGAAGCTGATTTATGGCCGAAATGAGCGTAGAAGTCTCTTCTGCCTTCAGTTTCTCATCAAGGAAGGTGATTATCTG
>DAOUUS010000194.1 GCA_030668065.1 Candidatus Methanophagales archaeon | reverse complement strand
TCAAGAAATTCTCCTCTTCCCTTATCAATGTCACGTCCAGCGAGGGGTCTACCTTCTTTGCCATCATTGCCCCCGGTCCTCCAAAACCTGCGCATCCAATTATAACAAGTTTATTTATCTTCGCCATTTTTTCCCTCCTATACAAATATCTGAATATAAATTCAATCAGGTATTTAAAAGTCTTTCGCTTTTTTCTTCATTCGGGAGTTCTTTTGGCGATTTTCCTTACGATTTGAGTATAGATTAACGTAGATTTTAGTAATTCATTTATGATGTCTGGTGCTCGCATTTTTTACTGCGCTAAACAAAAACAAAAATAGGGTCAAGACTAAGTCCGCCATGACCCTCACCATTGTTTAACTAAAGTCTCCTCTTTGCAAGGTACACAACCACTGCGATTGCGACTACCGCAAATATCAGTTCGAAGCCTGGTTGTGCTGGTGTTTCAGTTGGTGTTTCAGTTGGTACTCCTGGCATTTTTACGGCTAAAACCGTGTCTATCGTCTCTTGTGGTATAAATGAAGCCCCTTCAGGTCCGAGCATTTGGCCCTCACAACCCTCGCAGAGCACTTCCTTGTTTTCATGACAGAATGCGCAATCCTTTGCCGTATCTGTTACTGTATGCGGGAAATATTCCGCCCATCCTGTATGTGTCGCATTATCATATAGAGCCGTCATTTTAAGGAACGGTTTTATCTGTCCATCGGCAGCTTTAGCAAGATAGAACTCGTCTACCGTGAAACTCTCTGTCTTCCTGGTATCTAAATGGCAGTTTACACATCTTGGCATCCATCCCGCGTGGCATGCTGAGCAGTCAAGTTTTTCTCCGTGTATCTTGTGGCGATGACGTATCCGGTGAATACTGCGTCACGTTCATCCCTTTAACAGTTTTGGCGGGACTTTTGTGGCAATCTTCACACTCCGTCGTGACTGCTTCAAGCATCGTGCCATATTCAACACCATCACCGTGCAGCTCTTCCGCATTATGGCAGTCCGTGCATATAAGTCCCTTCTCATAGTGGATGTCGGCATGGGGTCCTTTATCCGCATGTCCTGGAGTATCCCCTACAAACGTTGACTGTTTCTTGAGGTGGCATTTGTCACATGTGTCTATGGTTATCTCTGCACCATGTCCGCCCTCATGGCACTTTTCGCAGGTGGTGGCATGGCAGTTAGAACAGTTTCCCTCGGCATAAAACATATCCATATCTATTCCGAATTCCCCTGCGGCACCCCTCACATACTCGCCTTTCATTCCCGCGCCGGTGTAGTGAAGTGAAGTCGCAAAATTATCGGCAATATCTGAATGACAGGCCTCACAACCTCCAAAGTCTTCCGCAGCCGCTATACCCACCAGCGATATAGATAGCACTGCGGCAATAATCAAGGGCAATATCTTCTTCGACATCGCGGTCGTACTGCTTTCATTTAGTTTAGTCCTTTTTCGCTCCCAGTTACAAACATTTTCCATTTTTCTCATATCACCTCCTAAATTTTTCGTTTTCCCCCCAACAGCGCCCTTCTCGGCGCATCTACCTTCTCATCACATTCGTGGATTCCACAACCTAATGAGAACTTTACGCTTTCGCTTTCCCCACCACCCGCCCACCACACTACCATTTAAGGATACTTTTTATGGTAACCATATAGGGCTGCAGCACATATAAATGTTTCTATCGTCTATAAAAAATTGACTAATATATACTCTGAATATATATTCATGTAGGGGGAGCGAAAAAGATGAAAATATGTGTAACCGCAACAGCGGGGGATTCGAATGCGCAGGTAGATCCGAGATTTGGACGGTGCCAGTACTTTGTGTTCGTGGATTCAGATACGATGGCGTTTGATGCGATGCCAAACGAAGCTATTGCCGCACCCGGCGGAGCAGGGATTCAAGCAGCGCAAGCAGTAGTGAACAAAGGCGCGAATGTAGTTATATCCGGGAATATAGGCCCCAATGCCTTTCAGGTGCTTTCCACCGCGGGTGTAAAAATTGCAACCGGTGCTTATGGCACAGTGAAAGAAGCGATTGGGATGTATAAAGCGGGGCAACTAAGCGAGATCGGTACTTCGACCGTTTCTGCTCATGCAGGTATGGGCGCTACTGCACCAGGTGGTGGATCAGGCATGGGCATGGGTGGCGGACGAGGCGGCGGAGGAGGACGAGGCATGGGTAGAGGTATGGGCAGAGGTATGGGACTTGGCATGCAGCAACCAATGCCTTCGCAGCAACCACAAACGCCGCCGGCACCAATCACGCCACAAACAAAAGAAGAAGAACTCGAAGAACTATCGAATATGGCTAATAGACTAGCGACCAATTTGGAAGAAGTGAAGAAAAGGATAGAGGAACTCAAAAGGTAACGTTAAAACGGAAATGCAGCAAGTATCATGGTCGTGGAAAGCAGTAGTTAATGAATACACAGCTAAATGAAATAGGATTGCAACTGGGAGCGATGGAAAAAAGCTTCGAGGTGCTGGAACGGTGTGAATGACGATATGGAAAAGAAGTAGAAAAGATGAGATCAGCAATTCCGGCTGTTGAACAGAAATTATGCACAGGATGTGAGCAATGCGCTGAGGCTTGTGAAGCAAAAGCAATTAAAATGGTAAGTGAAAAAGCAAGAATAGAATATGAGAAGTGTTATAGTTATAATGGTCGCAATTGTAGAGCCTGTGTGGACGCATGTCCCAGAAATGCGATTGGATTGGTGGAATAGATGTGATTGAAAAGGGCGGGCATTAAAAAAAGAGTTTCAAAATGATTATTTCGGTAGCGAGCGGAAAAGGCGGCACTGGGAAGACTACGATTGCTGTAAACCTGGCGTTAGCGCTGGATAAAGTCCTGTGATTGCTTCGCTCAGTGGTGTTGATATAGCACTAATCGTGACTGAACCTTCGCAGTCGGGCGTACACGATTTGAAACGGATTCTGGGTGTGGTGGCGCATTTTGGTGTGAAACCCGTGGTGTGCATAAACAAGTATGACATAAACGAAGAGGTGACAGAAGAGATTGAGGAGTTTTGCCGTGAGGATGGCGTAGAAATAGCGGGAAAGGTGCCTTTTGACGTGTCAATCACGAAAGCAATGGTGGCGGGGGTTCCTGTGGTGGAAACGGGGCCAAAGACGGACGCGGGAGAGGCGATAGAACGGATGTGGGCTCGTATCAATAAAAGTAATTGCTTGACTACAAAATCACCGGATGTTTAAATAATTTCGCATCGGGTTGTTACCGTAATTTACGAAAGAGGGGTTGAATGAAATGCACCTGTTGTTGTAACGCCGACAGAAATAACTACCTGCTTGTGAGATTGTTAGCCGTTGTTGTTATGTGTTCACTTTACCCATCTCAAAAATATCGTGTATCGCCTGCGCGGTTCTATACGCATCTTCTTTCTTCACCACAAATGAGATATTATACTCAGAACTACCTTGTGAGATCATAATCACGCTCACGCCTTCATTACCCAGAGCGGAAAAGACTTTACCGGCAACTCCCGGCGATCCTGCCATACCCGCACCGACTACACCCATCGCACAGACGTTACTGTTAGATGTAAAATCACGTATTACTGTGCCCTCGGTATTAATATTCCGTAACGCATTGATCGCGGTTTTCTGTTGTGCGCTGTTGATAACGACCGAAATCGTCCTTTCCGAGGAACCGTGACTGATCATAATGATGTCCACACCTTCTGCGGCTAATACGGCGAATATACGTGCCGCGACTTCGGATATGCTCTTCACCGCCATCCCTGCGATATTGATAATAGATGTAGACTCAATAAGCGTAATAGCTTTAGCAGCTTTAGTCGTGTGTTCGGACTCCTTACCTATAAGAGTGCCTTCG
>DAOUUS010000219.1 GCA_030668065.1 Candidatus Methanophagales archaeon | reverse complement strand
TATTCGATACGTGTGCAGGAACGTACCCCAGCATCGCGGGCACGCACAACGGCACGATAAAGCCAAACAGAACCATAGGACTGCAAACGCTTTATACGTATCCATGCGAAGGCACAGGCGGGCATATCGAATACGCAAGGATCTGGAATGAAACTTTAGACGTGACGGCGAATTGGACTGGATACAGTGGCGATTGGCATAACGTCTCCTTTGATGATTCTTTCGCAATTGTTAAAAACGAAATCTACAACTACACTATCCGTACAGGTTCCTATCCACAGATTCATCATACCGATAATCTATCAACACACGCGGGATTCATAACCTGCTCGGAGTTCGTGGATGCGAATGGCAAGAGATACGGCAATTGGGTACCTGCAATACGATTGGTGTGAGATTTCCATTAGTTTCGTGTCATACGTGTTTGGCTAATGGACTGATGGATACAGCACGTAATTTTTTGGGGAACCTATCATTTCTATTCCCCTGCACTCACTAATAGCTCTGTTCAAACCCCTGGAAAAGCCATCTTTTCGTTCGGAATTTTGGGTACATACTTGATCGTTTCGATATTTATGCAATCATAAGCCCTATTGAGTAAAAGTCTTCTTTGTATTTGATGTAGTAGCCCCATTGTGGTGTATCATACTTCTTTGCATATTTACATTGGACAAGGTTTACAATTTCGGTACCTTTAATTTCCCCGGTTTTATAAATAATTCCTCCAGCCCCTTCCCAACGCTCCAGCTCTTCCAATATATTCCGTAATATAGGGTATTTATCCAAATCGGACTCTTTTATCTCAACAAAACTATCGGGAACGTTACCTACTTTGCCCAATGATATAGAAGCAGGACAATCATCGATCGATTCACCAATTACTTTAATATATGTAGAAGGTACATATGGCTCCATCACATGAATTTCCTCTCCATCTTTGAGGTAGATTGCGTGACCGAATTTCTGTTCAGTGCCCTTGAAGGATATGGTAAAACTTGCATTTATACTTTCTTTTATTTCCGCCGGATTTATTTCCGCTTTGCCTCGTTGTGGTGTATCATACTTCTTTGCATATACCCTGAAATTAGATGGCTTTTTTACTGTAGCTGCGTCACCTTGTTCTATGCTATATACCCCGAAATTAGATTGCCGTTCTTTTGTAGCTGTATAACCTTCTTTATCTGCACTTTCCGGTGGAAGCATCATGGCACTTACCGCTGGTACAAGCATCATCGCCATGAATAGCAGTACCACCACGAATAGTGCAGTCCCTTTTTGTTTCAAACTTTTTTTCATTTTTCCTTTATCACCTCCTAAGTTTTTTAACCTTCCTTTGCCCTTCCCTTTTTTACCACACTTCGCTTTTTAGCGCTTCTCATCGGCACTCACTAAAAGCTCTTTTGTTCAAACCCCTATATAATACTATCTTTTCGTGCGGATTTTCCGACCTAAAAACAAAGTTTTATATAAAATTCAATGCACGATCATCAGCTCATGATACTTTTTACGTGCGTGGAACGCCAAATATGAGCCCCTGTAATTACCCACCATAACACCCTAATTTACCTGTATTCTACTAATTCTTCCTCTTTCACACAAAATTCTTGTCTGAGGTGTTAGTTCGGCTACTACAGAATGCAGTAGGAGGTCGTATGGGGCGATACTTTTGGTGTCTTAAAGCGAGACACAATTTTAATTAGCTGCGTCCGGGCATTAATAAGCGTTTCTTTAAACATATCGAGAGTTTTATGTGCTCGTTTTCTATGTCTGATACAATGTGCTCAAATGTGCTTTAGATGATAATAGCAAAAATTATGTAAAAAATGGGTAGAATTGATGACTGAAATTGTTATTAAAAGTTGTTTAGATCTGCTTCCAGAGGCTCATATGTACATATAACACCCCGCGAGAGCAAAATCATACCGGAAATCAAATATTTTGGTTCGTAGAGATTTAATAAACAGATATATCCAGATAAACCCTCCAACAAAGCTGAGTGCCGCAGAAGACAGAAGGAGTATTATCATTGTTCATGAGGATGGAGCATCCATTTTCCTTTCTCTGTTAGCTCGTAATATGCCCATTTAATACCGATATTCTTTTTTCTAATCAAATCCGATTCGATCAGAACGGTTAGATTTTCGCGAATAGTTGATTTTGGTAGATTCAATTCAGCACATAGCGCTTTTAACGCCATACGCTTAGAATCAAGTTTCTTAAGGATATTGATTCTTGTGTCTGATGATAAGGCTCTAAAGATTTGCGTATCAGGTACTACTTTATCATCAGTCATTTTTTACCTTCCGGTTTTCACGTCACTTCGCTTTTTAGCGGCCCACTTCGGCGTTTTCCTTCTTCCCCTTTTCGCCCCTTCATGGATTCGCACCACGCAAGGGACATGTTATTATATCCTTGCTTCTACCGTCCGTTTTTACGCCTTTCATCTTTATTTAGTATTAACAAGTGATATAAGAACTTTATTAGTGTTATTTATAATATCACATATAATATCAGCATAGAGTGTTGTCCGAGATGTTACCGGTAAACTATCAATCGTTGATATGTCGGATATATTATCATCCTCTGGAATCTCCAATAATACGTTGACTCCAAAATATATTTCGAACTCAGTATCAGTTGTTGTACGTAAAATGTGTGATACTAGCCCAAGCCTCAGTTTTTTTGTACCCGTTTACGGGTTCAATCCCGTAGTATCCCTTGTCAGAACTTACAAAGCCACCTACCCCGTCGGGTGTAATCGTGAACCTAACCATGCTATTCGGTTCACCAACTACCTTACCTTTGTATGTAGCAGGTTCTGGTAGTTCTATCTCACGAACTCCATCCTCATCTGTGACGAAGGCTTTGCCTGCCACGGGTTTATCAACATCCGTGGTCTCAAACACAACGGTATTAAATGCGGGGCTATAGCGCGTAGGCCCACCTTCTCTGGGGGGAGGGGGGAGCACCCCCCACCAACGAATTTACCTCTACGCAAATATAGTGCCTGTGTTTCACCTTATAACACTTTGAGGCTTTATACTTTTCGGTGTACGCCCAGGTCGGGATTTGAACCCGAGTCCGAGCCTCGACAGGGCTCAATGATAGGCCGCTACACCACCCGGGCTTCTATGCACTATCTTATACATCATGTAATAGATACATCTAGCCCCCTCCAAAACATTACCACTCGGCAAGCTTTTGCAGACTTTTTTTGTCCCCAAATCCCAATGAAATAGAGATGGCTGCCAAAACGACACCCAAAGAAGCAATCTTTGTTACCGATGCCAGTGTAAATCTATGTATC
>DAOUUS010000159.1 GCA_030668065.1 Candidatus Methanophagales archaeon | reverse complement strand
GAATAAGGCAGAGCTGCTGTTTCAACAATACTACCGTAACAGATTGAAGCCTTTCTGAAGTTCTAGCCGTTACTCAGACCAGACGTCCGCATCTGCCAATGCCTTTGCACATCCGGCATACTTATTTTATCTTAGAGCCAACTATCTTTATGAACTTTGCTTTTACTATCTTTTGTGTTGTAGGGAATACGTAGGGGTGATAAGCGCGAATGGTGAATGCAGAAAAAGAAGAAACGGTAAAGAAATGCGTAGAGATGCTTGAAAATGTGAGGGGTGATACAACGGTACCGAGGAACATAAGACGGTCAATGAGCGGGATAGAGGATAAGCTGCTGAACTCAGATGAATCACATGCTTTGAGAGCGGCAGAAAGGATGTCCGACCTGGAAGTACTAACAACCCCCCCAAATATTCCAGTTTATGCAAGGACGGTGGTCCGGAGCATAATAACACAGTTAGAAACTGTCTCTGTTGAAGGACAAAAAAAAGGATGATAACAATAGCAATAGCGGGTAAGCCGAACTCAGGTAAATCCACCTTTTTTAAGGCTTTTACACTCGCAGATGTCGAGATAGCGGCCTATCCGTTCACAACGATCGCGCCGAACGTTGGAGTAGCATACGTGCGGGTGAACTGCCTCTGTAAAGAGAAGGAGCTTGAACTTGCGGGTGTTTGTGGTAACTGCATAGACGGCTTTCGATTCCTGCCAGTAGAGGTATTAGATGTTGCGGGATTGGTCAGAGGTGCACATGAAGGAAAAGGTTTGGGAAACGAATTCCTGGACGAACTCAGGCAGGCGGAAGCGATAATTAATGTCGTGGATGCGTCGGGAGCGACGGATGCAGACGGCAATGTGGTGGAACTCGGGGCTCATGACCCACGCGAAGATGTTATATTCTTCAAAGAGGAGTTGAATATGTGGGTTTACGGTATAATAACCCGTGGCTGGCACAAGATGGGGCGTAGGGTGGAATTAGAAGGCACGAAGATCGAACGGTTGCTTGCAGAACAATTAGCAGGAGTTGGCGTTACGGAAGAACAAATAAAAGGCGCTATCCTAAAATCTGGCATTCCGGACAAAAGTAACATGAAGTCGTGGACGGAAGACGACCTGAAGAAATTAGCTACTCATATAGTACTGAGAAGCAAAAGGATGATTATCGCGGCGAACAAAGCGGATATTGCACCTGATGAGAACCTGAAAAAGCTGAAAGAGCTTGAAAGCGAGGGCAGTGATAATGAGATTGTAATTCCCTGTTCCGCCGCCGCGGAGCTTGCGTTGAGAACCGCATCAAAGAACAATATCATACAATATCTGTCCGGGGATACCGATTTTGTGATTGCATCAGAAGTTACGGATAGGCAACGAAAAGGTCTGGAACAAATAAAAAATTTAATCCGTGCTCATGGCGGTACGGGCGTCCAGGAAATAATAAATCGGGTGGTGTTTGAGCTGTTGGACTATGTGGTGGTGTATCCGGTGGAGGATGAGCATAAGTACAGTGATTCCGCGGGACGAGTTCTACCGGATGCGTATCTTTTGAAAGCCGGGAGCACTGCAAGAGACCTGGCTTTTGCGGTTCATTCGGACATTGGTGATAGTTTCCTTTATGCGATAGACGCGAGAACGAAACGACGGCTGGGTGAGAAGTACGCACTGCAGAATAACGATATAATAAAGGTGGTTTATTCGTCAAGATAAAATCGAAATTGATAGCCACAGAGACCACAGAGTGGAATAAACTCGATGCTCTCAGTGTACTCGGTGGCAGAAAAAAATATACAAAAATATACAAGAGTAGCTAATGCAATTTCCCATTTCTTCCTGCTTCGGAATCCCGGGATTCCCATATTTCCTAATTGATCAGTTATACTCATCGTGCGGTTTTTGTTCACAGTTCCATTTTTGGGAAGCCCCGAAAACGCTTTCCCGGAATTAACATCATGTGAGTATATTAGTCAAATATTTCGGGGCTACACAACAAATGGCGCAGGCTAAAAGAGCGAACAAAAGTTACGCTTTCGTGTACCGTACTGATAAACGGCCAGGCGATTTTAAGCCATGAGTGGCAGTCACACGATTGTTTCCAACGCCCAAAATTTGGCTGGTTTTTGTATTTACAGTTCGATCACCCAAAACTCTATCATCCCCTCTTTTTTGCCCGATTTTGATTTGTTGTACCAACGCAGGCGGAAGCAAGCTAAACGTACCGTTCTTCGCAGGCGCTGTTCCTATTTGAAAGTAGGGGGCATCTTCAGCCAGTTGTATATCCGAGAAGTTCAGCCAGCTCATATCACCCGATTCGCCGATTACACTGAAATTAAGCAGCACAACAGAGCCACTCGCGCCGTTTTGTATCGCGTGCTCATCTAGGGGCTCATAAAATACTGTGACTCGGGAGCCCCAATCAAGGTTAAAGTATGCCGGAGTTCGCCAGTCAGACGTTAGAGTGCCTTTCTGAATGCCCTCAAGGTTTATTACACTGTTATCGTATAAAATATTGAATATTATACAAGGAACGGGGCCGTTCTGCACATTGGTGACGTTTACGGGTATTAACACGTGGGTATCCTTGTAACCTTCTGCATCTTCAACGCCGAAGCTGGTAGCAGTAGGCAGTGCAACGGCACTTGGTGCAAGCGTCCCGACTATCGCAGCTATCAGTAATAAGGTTAGACCTGTTACTAACCACTTTTTACTTACTCTCGATTTTATATGTTTTTGATCGTTGCATATTTTCATTTTTTTGTCTCCTAGAGGTAACCACAGAGGCTAAGTTGCTACATTCTTTAGCATTACTCTTGTGGTACCTTTAATGGTACGATATGCGGTAACAGCATAAATAATTACCGGCTCTTCGCAGTCATCGTAACAAATAGCTGTGTTACTGACCTTGTATTCAAGCATTGAGTTTTCAGGATAGTTTTTCCGAGAATGTACATAAAATTTGTTTGTGAATGCTGAAACAAAAATTAGATATGTCCTCACATTTTTTGCTGTTAATTCGACTTGCTGCGGCAGCGGGGTAAGAAACCACGAGATTCCACGAGATTAACACAAGATTTTGGGGTTAGCAGGAAGGGGATAAAAGAGCCAATAGAGTCCTTAAGCCAGACCCATAGTATTGCTTTCTCGTGGGAATCTGTGGAATCTTGTGGTTAGCTAAACAACTAATAAGTTTATATCTGTTGCAGGACCTATTAACGCATAATGAGGGTAACGCTGGAGTTTGGTTTTGAGAGGCGATTATCGCTGCCGATACAGTATAATTATATTGTCCAGGGGTTCTTATACGGTAATATCACGCCGGAGCTTGGTGAATTCTTACATGATCAGGGGTTCATGTTCGAGAAGCGAAGTTTCAAGATGTTCACCTTCTCGCGGTTGCAAGGGCGATATGAGCTAAAAGGAGATAGGATAGTGTTTTATCCGCCTGTAACGCTCACGATAAGTTCGCCGTTTGACCGGTTCATGCAAGAGCTTGCGAATACGATGCTCCAGAAAGGCGATTTTGAACTCGCAGGGTGCAAGGTTTATGTTGCAAAAATCAGTGTTCTGCCGGAGGTGCAAATAGAGGACGAGATAAGAATCAATATGCTTTCGCCTGTTGTGGTTTACAGCACGCTTATGACGAAAGAGGGAAAGAAGAAGACATATTATTATTCGCCGTTCGAGACGGAGTTTACGGATTCGCTGGATAACAATTTACGTAAGAAATACAAAGCGTTTTATGGTAAAGAGGCGAGAGCACGTAAGCTGGTGCTGGAAACTGCCGGGCGACCGAAAGAGAAGATACTGAACTACCGCGGGACTATTATTAAAGGCTGGATGGGTCGGTTTGTATTGAATGGAAATAAGAAGTTACTTAAGTTGGGTTATGATTGTGGTATCGGAGCAAAGAATTCACAGGGGTTCGGGATGGTAGAGGTGCTAAAAGATGGACGAGGATAAAGCAGTTGTGGTTATGTATATGCACGTTACGTATAAATACATAAAAAATAATATAATACAAACATAAATTACGGACTAAAAATGAAGAACCCTTTCAGGTATGGTGAAGTGGTAACGGGAGAAGACTTTGCAGACCGGGAAACCGAGCTTAAAGAGCTCACAAGGGACCTAAAAGCAGGTCAGACTATATTCCTTATCTCACCCAGAAGATACGGTAAAACGTCCTTAATCATGAATGCGCTTGATACATTACAGAAGGAAGGTTTTTATACCGCTTACATAGACATTTTTAAAGTATCGTCTTTTAAAAGTTTGCTGGAGCTGTACACCGAGGTAGTATCCCTGGCGGCGGAAACGAAAATAGAAAGATTTAACAGACTCGTGATGGAATTCTTCCCGAACATCCGTCCCAAGGTGGTTATCCGCTCAGACGGCAGCCCCTCGATAGAAATAGATTATGACGTGAAAGAAAAAAGTGCGGGTAAACTGTT